>NZ_JBHTST010000143.1:0-22474 GCF_042794995.1 Streptomyces sp. NPDC056503 | reverse complement strand
GGACGAGTCCGTCCCGCCGCCGGCCGCCGCCGTGCCCGACACGGCCGTGCGGGCCCTCGGGGCCCCGCCGGGCGGACCGGCGCCTCACCGGCGGCGGTCGCCCGCGGCCTCCTCCACGCCGGCGGCCGTACCCGACGCCGGGGCGGCGGAGACGCGGGCACGGGACCGGGACACCGCCACCCCCGCCAGGCACAGCACGCCGCCCACCAGGGTCAGCGCCCCCGGCAGCTCGCCGAGCAGCGCCCAGGCCATCAGGACCACCAGGGCCGGGACCGCGTAGGTGGTCGCGCCCATCCGCCCCGCGGTCGTCCGTGCCAGCGCGTACGCCCAGGTCGTGAAGGCGAGCGCGGTCGGGAACACCCCGAGGTAGACCATGTTCGCGGTCGCCGACAGCGGCGCCCGCGCCGCCTCCGTCACCAGCTGTCCGGCGAAGGGGAGGCACGCGGCGGCGCCGATCGCGCAGCCGAAGGTCGTCACCTGGAGCGCGCTCGCGTGGGCCAGCGCCGGCTTCTGCGCCACGACGCCGCCCGCGTACGCCACCGCCGCCAGCAGGCAGAGCACGACGCCCAGCACCGAGGCGTGGCCGTCCTCGCCGGACATCGACAGGCCCACGGCCACCGCGCCCGCGAAGGACACCGCCATGCCGGCCAGCAGCCGCGGCGGCAGCCGCTCGCCCAGGAAGCGGGCGCCGAGCAGGGCGATCAGGATCGGTCCGATGTTGACGAGCATGGCGGCCGTACCGGCGTCGACCTCCTGCTCGCCCCAGTTCAGGACCACCATGTACACCCCGAACCAGAGCAGTCCGGAGACGAGGATCCCCGGCCAGGCGGCCCGGGGCGGCACTCCCTCGCGCCGGATCAGGAGGACGGCCCCGAGGACCAGCGCCCCGGCGAGCAGCCGCCCGAGGGCGAGCGCGCCGGGGGAGTACGCGTCCCCGGCGCTGCGGATGGAGACGAAGGCGGACGCCCACAGGACGACGGTGACCCCGGCGGCGGCGAGCGCGAGCCGGGCGGAGGAGGCGGATTTCGGCATACCCAGAAGGTAGGGCGCCCACCCTTCGGCCCACACCGCAATATCCCGCACGGCCCCTCCGGCCCGCCCCCCCGCGTGTCCGCGGCCCCGGCCGCCCACCTCCCAGGCCCGCGCCCGCCCACCTCGCAGGCCCGTGCGCCCAGCCCCGCAGGCCCGCGTGCCCGGCCCCCCGCGCCCCCGCCGCGGCTCACCGCACCGCGTCCGCCTCGATCCCGAGTTCGCGCCGCAGTGCCCGTTCCCCGGCCGGGGTGACCCTCACCGCCCGCTCGGAGCCGATCCGGACGCACCAGCCGCTGTCCAGCGCGTGTGCGCAGAGGGCCGCGCCCGCGAGGCCCGCGAGGTGGGGACGGCGCTCGGTCCAGTCCAGGCAGCCGCGCGCCAGCGGCCGCCGTCCCTTCCGTACGAGGGGGATGCCGAGGCGCGCGAACCACTCCAGGCCCTCGTCCGTGAGCGCGAAGCCGGTGTCCTGGCGCAGCAGCCCGCGCGCGGTCAGCGCGTCGGCGACCGCGATCCCGAGCCGCCCGGCGAGATGGTCGTAGCAGGTGCGGCCCCGGGCCATCGCCCGCCCGGCGCTCACCGCGGCCAGCGACCGGGGCGCCCCGTCCGCGCCCGGCCCGGCGAGGCCGGCGAGCTCCTCCACCAGGTGCGCCATCGCGGGTCCCGCGAGCCGTACGTACCGGTGCCGGCCCTGCCGTTCCTCGGTGAGCACCCCGCCCGCGACGAGCTTCCCCAGGTGTTCGGTCGCGGTGGACGGCGCCACGCGCGCGTGCCGGGCCAGCTCCCCGGCGGTCCAGGCGCGTCCGTCGAGCAGGGCGAGCACCATCGAGGCCCGGCTCTCCTCCGCGAAGAGCGCCGCGAAGGCGGCGAGTTCACTGGCTCCCATCGGTCCAGCATCCCCCGCTCACGCTTCGGCCGCGTCCGAAGCGTGGGCGTCCCGCTCGTACTGCGCCCCCAGACCGTCGAGCAGCGCGCGCAGGCCGGTCGCGAAGGCGCCCTCGTCGACCTTCTCGCGGTGCTCCGCGAGCCGGTGGGCCTGGCCGAGGTGGGGGTAGTCGGCGGGGTCGTACGCCGTCTCGTCGTCGACGAAGCCGCGCGCGAAGGAGCCGAGGGCCGAGCCGGTGACGAAGTACCGCATCAGGGCGCCGATGTGGGTGGCCTGGGCGGGCGGCCAGCCGGCCCTGACCATCGCGCCGAAGACCGCGTCGGCGACCTTGAGGCCGGCCGGACGGCGGCCGGGGCCCTGGGCGAGGACCGGGACGATGTGCGGGTGGTCGGTGAGGGCGGCCCGGTAGGAGAGCGCCCAGTCGTACAGGGCGGTGCGCCAGTCGCGGGGGTCGTCCGGCTCGAACATCGACAGGTCGATCTTGGCGCTCACCGCGTCCGCGACCGCGTCCAGGATCTCGTCCTTGGTGCGGAAGTGGTTGTAGAGCGAGGGGCCGCTCACCCCGAGTTCCGCCGCGAGCCGCCTGGTCGAGAGGGCGGCCAGGCCCTCCGTGTCCACGAGCTCGCCCGCCTTCTCGACGATGCGGTCTCGGCTGAGCAGGGGCTTGCGCGGTCGGGCCATGGCGCACATAGTAGGCCGCACCAATAAAACTAGCAGTGGTAATTAAAGAGATGGGTGAGGTGGCACCGTGGATCTGGCGCTGAGCGAGGAGCAGCAGGACGTACGCCGGCTCGCCGAGGACTTCGTCGCCCGCGAGGTCACCCCGCACGTCGTCGCGTGGGACCGCGCCGAGGAGGTGGACCGGGGCATCGTGAAGAAGCTCGGCGCCGTCGGCTTCCTCGGGCTCACGATTCCCGAGGAGTACGGCGGTTCGGGCGGCGACCACCTCGCCTACTGCCTCGTCACCGAGGAGCTGGGGCGCGGCGACTCCTCCGTGCGCGGGATCGTCTCCGTCTCCCTCGGCCTGGTCGCCAAGACCCTCGCCTCCTGGGGCACCGAGGAGCAGAAGCGGGCCTGGCTGCCCCGGCTCGCCTCCGGCGAGGCCCTCGGCTGCTTCGGCCTCACCGAGCCCGGCACCGGATCCGACGCGGGGAACCTGAGCACCCGGGCCGTGCGCGACGGCGGCGACTACGTCATCGACGGCTCCAAGATGTTCATCACCAACGGCACCTGGGCCGATGTCGTCCTGCTCTTCGCGCGGACGAACGACACCCCCGGCCGCCGGGGCGTCTCCGCCTTCCTCGTCCCCACCGACACCCCCGGCCTGACCCGCCGGACCGTCCACGGCAAGCTGGGCCTGCGGGGCCAGGCCACCGCCGAACTCGCCCTGGAGGGCGTGCGCGTCCCGGCCTCCGCGATGCTCGGCCCCGAGGGGAGGGGCTTCGCCGTCGCCATGTCCGCCCTCGCCAAGGGCCGGATGTCGGTCGCCGCCGGCTGCGTCGGCATCGCCCAGGCCGCCCTCGACGCCGCCGTCCGCTACGCGGGGGAGCGCGAGCAGTTCGGCAAGTCCATCGCCTCGTACCAGCTCGTGCAGGAACTCCTCAGCGACATCTCCGTCGACGTGGACGCGGCCCGGCTGCTGACCTGGCGGGTGGCCGACCTGATCGACCGCGGCGAGGAGTTCGCCACCGCCGCCTCGAAGGCCAAGCTGTACGCCTCCGAGGCCGCCGTCCGCTGCGCCAACAACGCCCTCCAGGTCTTCGGCGGCTACGGCTACATCGACGAGTACCCCGTCGGCAAGCTGCTCCGGGACGCCCGCGTGATGACCCTCTACGAGGGCACCAGCCAGATCCAGAAGCTCATCATCGGGCGGGCGCTCACGGGGGTCTCCGCCTTCTGAGCCCGCGACCCCAGGGGGCCTGAGTACCCGGGCGGATGTGGCACCCGCCACATCCGCCCGAAGCTGTCCCCATGAGCGAGTCACAGGTCAAGCAGCAGAACACCAACGCCTACCACGCCCAGGCCGTCATCTCCTTCGCGATCGCCCTCGCGGCCGTCGCCATCGGGATCTACCAGCTGGAGGCCAGCGCCTGGGTGCGGGCCTTCCTCGCGGTCTCCGTCCTCTACCTCACGACCTCGGCCTTCACCCTCGCCAAGGTGGTCCGCGACCGGCAGGAGTCGGACCGGATCGTCAGCCGGGTCGACCAGGCCCGTCTGGAGAAGCTCCTCGCCGAGCACGACCCCTTCCAGCAGAAGCTCTGAGCGGCCCCGAACCCCGGACAGCTCTAAGCGCTTGCTCAGCTTCGTTGTATGGTGTTCGTCCTGACCGGTCCGAGGAGGAGTGTGGGATGAGCGCGGCGGAGCAGACGCCCGAGGGCGAGGACGTGCCCTGGGGCGAGGTCACGCCCGAGGCCGCCCGGAGGCTGCTGGTCGCGGCCGTCGAGGCCTTCGCCGAACGCGGCTACCACGCGACCACCACCCGGGACATCGCCGGGCGGGCCGGCATGAGCCCGGCCGCGCTCTACATCCACTACAAGACCAAGGAAGAGCTGCTCCACCGGATCAGCCGCATCGGTCACGACAAGGCCCTGGAGATCCTCCGGGCCGCCGAGACCCGCGAGGGCGCCGCGGCCCAGCGGCTCGCCGAGGCCGTGCGCTCCTTCGTCCGCTGGCACGCCGAGCACCACACCACGGCCCGGGTCGTCCAGTACGAGCTGGACGCCCTCGGTCCGGAGCACCGTGCCGAGATCGTGGAGCTGCGCCGGGAGACCGACGCGAGCGTGCGCCGGATCATCGAGGAGGGCGTGGCGGCCGGCGAGTTCGACCAGGCCGACGTGGCCGGCACCACCGTCGCCGTCCTCTCGCTCTGCATCGACGTCGCCCGCTGGTTCAACCCCGAGGGCCGCCGGACGCCCGACGAGGTCGGCGCGCTCTACGCCGACCTCGTCCTCCGCATGGTGGGCCACCGGGCTCCGTAGCGACGGAGGGCCCGGCCGGCTCAGAAGTAGTAGCGCGAGACCGACTCGGCGACGCAGACCGGCTTGTCGCCGCCCTCGCGCTCCACGGTCACCTTCGCGGTGACCTGCACACCGCCGCCGGCCTCCTCCACCTTCGTCAGCACCGCCGTGGCGCGCAGCCGCGAGCCGACCGGGACCGTGGCGGGGAAGCGCACCTTCTCCGTGCCGTAGTTCAGGCCCATCTTCATGCCCTCGACCCGCAGCACCTGCGGCACGAACAGCGGCAGCAGCGAGAGGGTCAGGTAGCCGTGCGCGATCGTCGCGCCGAAGGGGCCCTCGGCGGCGCGCTCCGGGTCCACGTGGATCCACTGGTGGTCGCCGGTGGCGTCGGCGAAGAGGTCGATCCGCTTCTGGTCGATCTCCAGCCAGTCGCTGTGTCCCAGCTGCTCGCCGACCCCCGCGCGCAGCTCCTCGGCGGAGGTGAAGATCCTCGGCTCGGCCATGTGCCTGGTCCCTTCTCGTACGACATACCAAACGGTTTGTGTCTAAGCGCTTGCTCAGCATGTGGGGTGAGGGTCGCCGTGTCAACGGACCAGTAGGGTTCGAGGGGTGCCGCAGATTCCCGAGAAGATCCACGAGCTCACCGTCGGTCAGCTCTCCGCCCGCAGCGGCGCCGCCGTCTCCGCCCTCCACTTCTACGAGGCCAAGGGGCTCATCGGCAGCCGCCGCACCACCGGAAACCAGCGCCGCTACGGGCGCGACGCGCTGCGCCGGGTCGCCTTCATCCGCGCCGCCCAGCGCGTCGGCATCCCGCTCGCCACCATCCGCGAGGCCCTCTCCGAGCTGCCCGAGGAGCGCACCCCGACCCGAGAGGACTGGTCCCGGCTCTCCGCCGCCTGGCGCACCGAGCTCGACGACCGCATCAAGCAGCTCGGTCGGCTCCGCGACCACCTGTCGGACTGCATCGGCTGCGGCTGCCTCTCCCTGGAGACGTGCGTGCTCTCCAACCCCGACGACGCCTTCGGCGAGCGCATGGCCGGCTCCCGGCTGATGCCGCTGCGCCGCGAGGACCAGGACTCCTAGCGGAGACCGGCAGACGCGGCCCGCACCTGCTCCGCCGAGGAACGGGCGCGGGTGCCGTCCGGCAGGTACAGCGTGTCCTCCAGGCCGATCCGGCCGGCCAGACCGAGCCGCCGGGCCAGCCGCAGCGACGGCCAGGCCGCCGCGCCGGTCCCGCACAACAGGACGGGCACCGAACCGCCGGCCAGCGCCCGGGCCCACGCCTCCACGCCCCCGGCCGGGCCCGCCGCCCAGGCCGGGTCCGCTGCCCAGGTCAAGCCCGCCGCCTCGGCGGAGCCCGTCGCCCGGGCCGGGTCCGTCGCTCCGGCCGGGTCCTTCGGCGCGCTCGGGTCCTTCGCCTCGGCGGAGCCCGTCGCCGTGTTCGGAGCCGTCGTCCGGACCGGGTCGGGCACCTCCGCCACGATCCGGCGCACCCGGGCCGCCAGAGGGGAGCGGGCGAAGAGGGCCGGGCCCGCCGTGCCGGCCCGCAGTCCCGCCTCCACGGCCACCCCGCGGGCCAGCAGCGCCGCGGCCGTCTCCTCGGCACCGGGCTCGTGCCAGGCCACCCACGCCAGGTCCGGAAGCGTCTCCCAGGACCGTATCCGCGCCGACCGCCGCTCCGGGTCGGGCTCGGCCCACGCGTCCGCCGCCACGACGACCGGTACGCGGACGGCTCCCCGCACCGCGGTCAGCGCGGGCTCCACCACCCTGGGCGAGAGCGAACCGCCGCCGCAGGGCGTCCGGGGGCGGATCCGCACCTCGCGCGCCCCCGCCGCCACCGCGTCCGCGGCGGCTCCGGCGAGCCCCGCCGGGTCACGCGGCACCACCGCCGACTCCCCGGGCCCCCACGTGCCGTTCAGCGCCGCCTGGAGCACCGCGACCCCCGCCCCGCCCTTCCGGGCCGGGTCACGCCGCCGGGACCAGGGGGCGGTCGCGTACCTCCCGGGCGCGGGCCAGGGCATCCGCGGTGAGCACCGCGCGCGGCATCTCGACGCCGCAGTCCGCGCACACCGGCCCGTACCAGCCCCCGTCCCCGGGGCCGCCGGTCCACGCGATCCGTGCCCCCGCGCACACCGGGCAGGCCTCGCCCGGGCCGTGCTCCAGCGCCGTGACCAGCCGCCGCACCACCTGCGGCAGCGGGTCCGTCGGGTGGACGGCCGGATCGCCGCACCGCACCACGCCGTTGCCGCCCCACACGTCCCGGTGCCAGTCGTCCGGCGCCCCGAGGGCGCGCAGCCCCCCGTGCTTCTCGCGCCGGCGCCGGGCGGCGAACTCCTCCTCGTACGCCAGCCAGACCTTCCGCGCCTCTTCCAGTTCCTCCAGGGCGGCCACCAGCCGCGCCGGATCGAGCTCCCGGTCGTCGGGTCCGAACCCGTGCCTTTGGCACAGGTGGTCCCAGGTCGCCCGGTGCCCATAGGGAGCGAACCGCTCCAGGCACTTGCGCAGCGCGTACCTGCGCAGTGCCGTGTCGCAGCCCTGATCGCGCACCTGTCTCGCGAGACTCCGGAAACCGGCCATCGCTCGCCACCTCCGTCGCTGGTCGTTCGCGCATCCGCGGTACCAGAGGGACGAACGACGGCGCCGCCGTGTTCCGCCCCGGCCCCGAGCAGCGCCTACGTGGCGAGAACACGCCACCCCGGTGGCGCCCACGCGACGGTGCGCTCCCCGGGATCCGGGCAGGTCGGCGGGGTGGGGACTAGCGGCGCCCGATCCGGGCCGCAGAGACCACCACCCGGGCCAACTCCGGCCGCCGCACGTCGCTGTGCGAGCGGACCGCCTCCGCCGCGTCCACGCTCACGCAGCCCGAAGCCGGGACCCCGTCCCGCAGCACCGTCGCGAGCGTCCGCCGCGCCGCCCCCGGCACGCCCTGGACGCCGTCCCAGCCGATCGCCCCCCACCGCGCGTCGCGCGCCACGGCCCGCCCCAGCGGCTCCGCCAGGGACGCCGAGTCGCGGGCCGCGCGGGAGGCCAGCGGGTACACGACCCCGAGCGCGGTGTCGTGCCGCGAGTGGCAGGCCACCACCGGCCCCCGCACCCGCAGCTGCATGTCCCTCAGCGCCCCCGACCGGTCCGGGGCGTGCGGCAGCCGCGCCGCGAACGCGTAGTGCGAGAAGGCCCCCTGGAGCAGCGTCATCGACCGGACCGGCCGCAGCGCCCCCGGCAGCCCGCGCAGCGCGTACGCCACGAGCCGGGCGCCCATGCTGTGCCCCACCAGATGCACCCGCAGCCCCGGCGCCGCCCGCGCCACCTCCGCGAGCAGCGGCCCGAGCCCCCGCTCGCCCACCTGCCCCGCCCGTCGCTTCATCACGTAGTACGTGGCCTGCCGCAGCGCCTCCCGGCCGCCCTTCCACAGCCGCCCGAACCCGTCGCCGAAGAGCGCCTCCGGCGCCGCCGCCCGGGCCGCGTCCGCGAAGAGGGCGCAGGTCTCCAGCGGATCCGCCGTCAGGAACGCCGGTACGCCGTCGTCCGCGACCGGCCCCTCCCGGCCGCCGTCGAGCAGCCCCTCCCCGCCGACGTCCGCCAGCTCCCGCAGCAGCGCGCCGAACTCGGCGAACGCCTCCTCCCGCGGCGGCGCGAGCTCCAGCAGCTCGGTGAGCCGCACGATCGTCCGCTCCTTCTCCGGCAGCGTCGTCACCAGCGCCCGGAAGTCCGGAACCGGATCGTCCGTGAACATCATCGAAGGCCACACGATCCCCGCGTACCCCGCCTCCACCCCCGGGGCCAGCAGCTCCGGGAAGGGCGCGAAGAAGTCCGAGTACAGCAGGGTCGCCCCGGAAGGGGAGTTGTTCCACCCGTGCGCGAACACCACCAGGTCGGTCACCCCGCGCCGCGCCAGCGCGACCAGTTCGGCGGCCTGCCCGGCGGGCCCCTCGCCGTCCTTGTCGAAGACGATCTCCCGGTACGGATCCACACTCATCCCGCTCACGGCCCGCCCGTCCCTCCCCGTCGAGGAAGCGCCCAGGGGCCGCGTCCCGCAACCCCTGGGCAGCATGCCCGAATCCGACCGTTCCCAGACCTCTCCGGGCGGTTCGTACCTCGGCGCGGCCGGGCCGCCCCGGCGGCCGGGAAGGGGACCGGGGCGCCGTGACGACGGGGAGGGGGAGCGGGCCGCATCGACGACAGGGAGGGGGCCGGACCCTCGCGCGCGGCGGAGAGCCTCCCCCGCTCGGGCAGGGAGACGGCCCCGCCCGTCACCGGTACACCCGCCCGTCACCGGTACAGCAGATGCTCCCGCCGCACCGCCCGGAAGGCGGCCAGGTCCTCGGACCAGGCCGCCACGACCTCGTCCGTCGTGGCGCCGGAGTCGACGAGCGTACGGACGCGGGTGGAGCCGGTGAGCTTGTCGATCCAGTGGTCGGGCCGCCAGGCGAAGCCGGACCAGGAGGCGCGGGCGGTGACCAGGAGCCCGATCCCGGTCCGGACCGGGTCGAAGGTCTCCCGGTCGTCGACGTGGAGCTGCACCCCGCCGACCGTGCGGCCCTGGAACTTGGAGAAGGTCGGGGCGAAGTAGGCCTCGCGGAAGCGGACCCCGGGCAGCTCCAGGGCGTTCGCCGCCTCCGCCCAGCGGCGGTCGACGCCCTCCGCGCCGAGGAGTTCGAAGGGGCGGGTGGTGCCCCGGCCCTCGGAGAGGTTGGTGCCCTCGAAGAGGCAGGTGCCGGAGTAGACGAGCGCGGTTTCCGGCGTCGGCATGTTGGGGCTCGGCGGGACCCAGGGGAGCCCCGTGGCGTCGAAGAAGTCCGACCGCCGCCACCCCGTCATCCGGACCGTCTCCAGCTCCACCGGCCGGGCCAGGAACTCGGCGTTGAAGAGGAGGGCCAGCTCCGCGACCGTCATCCCGTGCGCCTGGGCGATCGGCTCGCGGCCGACGAAGGTGGCGAAGGCCCGGTCCAGGACGGGGCCGAGGGCCGCCCGGCCGCTCACCGGGTTGGGCCGGTCCAGGACCACGAACCGCTTCCCGGCCAGCTCCGCCGCCACCATGCAGTCGTAGAGCGTCCAGATGTAGGTGTAGAAGCGGGCGCCGGCGTCCTGGATGTCGAAGACGACGGTGTCGACGCCGGACGCGGTGAAGACGTCCGCCAGCGGCTGACCGCTCTTCAGGTACGTGTCGTAGACGGGCAGTCCGGTCGCGGGGTCGTCGTACCGGCCCTCCGATCCGCCCGCCTGGGCGGTGCCCCGGAAGCCGTGCTCGGGGCCGAACACGGCGACCAGGTCCACCCGCTCGTCGGCGTGCATGACGTCCACCAGGTGCCGGGCGTCGGGGGTGATCCCGGTCGGGTTGGTGACGACGCCGACCCGCTCGCCGGCCAGCGGGGTGTACCCGTCCGCCGCCAGCCGCTCGAAACCGGTCCGTACGCGCGCGTGCCCCCGTCCGGGGGCGGCCGCGGCCGGGGCGGCCGACACGGCCAGCGCCCCTCCGGCGGCCAGCAGGCCCCGGCGCGACAGCTTCGTCCGCCTCATGCCCGCTCCCGCCTCGTGCGCGTCCCCGCTCGTGCGCGCTCCCGCCCCGACGTGCTCATCCGCCTCATGACCGCTCCCGCCTCGACGTGCTCATCCGCCTCATGCGTGACATGGGCACGCAGGCTAGCGCTCCTGACGGCCCGGGGGAACGAGGCGTGCGCAAGGCGCCCTCCGATGGCGGCGGGTCTTCCACCCCTCCATACCGACCGGTTAGTCTGCCGCTGTCACCGAACCGGCTGTCACCGAACCGGCTGTCACCGAACCGGCTGTCACCGAACCGGCTGTCACCGAACCGGCTGTCACCGAACCGGCTGTCACCGAACCATGAGCCGAACCACCTGGAGGGGTCCATGAACGCGGGCACGCACGAGCTCCGGGGCGCCGGCGTCGTCGTCACCGGAGCGGGCGGCGGCATCGGCGCCGCCCTCGCCCGGCGCTTCGCCGCCGAAGGCGCCCGCGTCGTCGTCAACGACCTCGACCCGCTCCGCGCCCAGGCGGTCGCCGGCGAGATCGGCGCCCTCGCCGTCCCCGGCGACGCCTCCGCGATCGTCGACGAGGCCCGCGAGGCCCTCGGCGGCACCGTCGACGTCTGGTGCGCCAACGCCGGACTCGGCTCCGGCGGCGACGCCTTCGCCGACGAGGCCGTCTGGGCCGCCGCCTGGGACGTCAACGTCATGGCCCACGTCCGCGCGGCCCGCGCCCTGCTCCCCGACTGGCTGGAGCGCGGCACCGGACGCTTCGTCTCCACCGTCTCGGCCGCCGGCCTGCTCACCATGATCGGCGCGGCCCCGTACAGCGTCTCCAAGCACGGCGCCTACGCCTTCGCCGAATGGCTCTCCCTCACCTACCGCCACCGCGGCCTCAAGGTGCACGCCATCTGCCCCCAGGGCGTCCGCACCGACATGCTCGCCGCGACCGGCTCGGCCGGCGACCTCGTCCTCGCCCCCACCGCCGTGGAGCCCGAGGCGGTCGCCGACGCCCTCCTCGACGCCATCGCGGCCGACCGCTTCCTCGTCCTGCCGCACCCCGAGGTCGCCGACTTCTACCGCCACCGCGCGGACGACCCGGAGCGCTGGCTCGGCGGCATGAACAAGATCCAGCGGCACTGGGAGGCGGGCGCGCGGTAGCGCACCCGGCGACGGATGGGAAGATCTACCGACGACAGGCCCCGAACGCCAGGGACGGGGCAGCGGACCGGAAGGCGGCGGAGCATGGCCAGGACGACGGACGGGGACGGTTCTCCCGTCCCCCAGAGGCTCCTCGCCGCCGCCACCCGGCTCTTCGCCGAGCAGGGGTACGACCGCACCTCCGTCCAGGAGATCGTCGAGGCGGCGGGCGTCACCAAGGGCGCGCTCTACCACTACTTCGGCTCCAAGGAGGACCTCCTCCAGGAGGTGTACGCGCGCGTGCTCCGCCTCCAGCAGGAACGGCTCGACGACTTCGCGGGCTCCGACGCGCCCGTCCAGGAGCGGCTGCGCTCCGCCGCCGCCGACGTCGTCGTCACCACCATCGAGAACCTCGACGACGCCTCGATCTTCTTCCGCTCGATGCACCACCTGAGCCCGGAGAAGAACAAGCAGGTCCGTGCCGAGCGCCGCCGCTACCACGAGCGCTTCCGCGCCCTCGTGGAGGAAGGCCAGCGGGCGGGCGTCTTCTCCTCCGCCACGCCCGCCGACCTCGTCGTGGACTACCACTTCGGCTCCGTGCACCACCTGTCGACGTGGTACCGCCCGGACGGCCCGCTGACCCCGCAGGAGGTCGCCGACCACCTCGCCGACCTCCTGCTGCGGGCCCTGCGCCCGTAGGCTCCGGCGGTTCCTACAGGTACTTCCTCAGCTCGCGGCGGGCCAGCGACCGCTGGTGCACCTCGTCCGGTCCGTCCGCGAGCCGCAGGGTCCGCGCCGCCGCCCACAGCTCGGCGAGCGGGAAGTCCTGCGAGACGCCGCCCGCGCCGTGCGCCTGCACCGCCTTGTCGACGATGTCGACCACCGCGCGCGGGGTGGCGATCTTGATGGCCTGGATCTCGGCGTGGGCGCCCTTGTTGCCCACGGTGTCCATCAGCCAGGCCGTCTTGAGGACGAGCAGCCGCAGCTGCTCGATGGTCACCCGCGCGTCCGCGATCCAGTTCTGCACCACGCCCTGCTGGGCGAGCGTCTTGCCGAAGGCGGTCCGGGAGACGGCCCGCCGGCACATCAGCTCCACCGCCCGCTCGGCCATGCCGATCAGCCGCATGCAGTGGTGGATGCGGCCGGGGCCGAGCCGGGCCTGGGCGATGGCGAAGCCGCCGCCCTCCTCGCCGATCAGGTTCGCGGCCGGGACCCGCACCCCGTCGAAGACGACCTCGGCGTGACCGCCGTGGTAGTGGTCCTCGTAGCCGTACACCCGCATCGCCCGGCGCACCTCGACGCCCGGGGTGTCGCGCGGCACGAGGATCATCGACTGCTGGCGGCGGAGGTCCGTCCCGTCCGGGTCGGTCTTGCCCATCACGATGAAGATCCCGCAGTCGGGGTTCATCGCCCCGGAGATGTACCACTTGCGGCCGTCGACCACGTAGGAGTCGCCGTCCCGCCGGATGCGGGTCTCGATGTTGGTCGCGTCGGAGGAGGCCACCTCCGGCTCGGTCATCGCGAAGGCGGACCGGATGTCGCCGGCGAGCAGCGGCTCCAGCCACCGCTTCTTCTGGTCCTCGTCGCCGAACTGGGCGAGCAGCTCCATGTTCCCGGTGTCCGGGGCCGCGCAGTTGAGCGCGGTGGGCGCGAGCTGCGGGCTGCGGCCGGTGATCTCGGCGAGCGGGGCGTACTGGAGGTTGGTCAGCCCGGCCCCGTACTCCTCGTCGGGCAGGAAGAGGTTCCACAGCCCCTGCCGCTTGGCCTCGGCCTTCAGCTCCGCCACCACCGGCGGCTCGTCCCAGGGGGAGGCGAGCCCGGCCCGCTGCTCCTCGGCGACGGCCTCGGCGGGGTACACGTGCTCGTCCATGAAGGCGAGGAGCCGGGCGCGCAGTTCCTCGGTACGGGCGTCGTAGGAGAAGTCCATGGCGTTTCAGCCCTCCTGAAGGGTGGTCAGGCCGTGCTCGATGAAGACGGGGACGAGGTCGCCGATGCGGTCGAAGCCGGCGCCGACGGTCTGCCCGAGGGTGTAGCGGTAGTGGATGCCCTCCAGGATCACGGCGAGCTTGAACCAGGCGAAGGCCGTGTACCAGGAGAGGGCGGTGACGTCGCGGCCGGAGCGGGCGGCGTACCGCTCGACCAGCTCGGCGGCGGTGGGGTGGCCGGCGGCGGTCGCGGTCGTCGAGATCGGCGAGCCGGGCAGGTCGAGCGGGGTGCTGTACATGACGAGCAGGCCCAGGTCGGTCAGCGGGTCGCCGAGCGTGGACATCTCCCAGTCGAGGACCGCCTTGATCCGGTCGTCGTCGCCGACCAGGACGTTGTCCAGCCGGTAGTCGCCGTGCACCACGGTCGGCGCGGCGGAGGTCCCCCCGGCGGAGGGGGAGCCGGGCAGCGCGCGGCCGAGGGCGGCGTGCAGCTCGTCGATGCCGGGCAGCTCGCGGCCCCGGGAGGCGTCGAGCTGCTTGCCCCAGCGGCGCAGCTGCCGGTCGAGGAAGCCCTCCGGCCGGCCGAAGTCGCCGAGACCCACGGCCTCCGGCTCCACCGCGTGCAGGTCGACCAGGGTGTCGACCAGGCCGAGGACGGCGGCCCGGGTGCGCTCCGGGCCGAGCGGGGCCAGCTGGGAGGCGGAGCGGTACGGGGTCCCCTCCACGAACTCCATCACGTAGAAGGGCGCGCCGAGCACCTCCTCGTCCTCGCACAGCAGCACCGTGCGGGGCACCGGCACGGGGGTCCCGCCGAGCGCGCTGATCACCCGGTGCTCGCGCTTCATGTCGTGCGCGGTGGCCAGCACGTGGCCGAGCGGCGGGCGGCGCACCACCCAGCCGTCGGTGCCGTCGGTGACGAGGTACGTGAGGTTGGAGCGGCCGCCTTCGATCAGCCGGGCTTCGAGGGGCCCGGCGACCAGCCCCGGCCGCTCGCGGTCCAGGTGGTGGCGCAGGCGCTCGGGATCGAGGCCGGGCGGCGGGGCGGCGTGGCTCATCGGGCGTACCTCCGGTGGGTCGGTCGGTCGTCGTTCATGATGACCGACCAGTCGGTATGTCGTCCAGAGGTGCCCTCGAAAGGGCGGGGAGAAGGGGGGAGGGCCCGGGCGAAACGCCGGACCCTCCCCCGCGCGGAGAGGGCCCGGGGGCACCCCCCGACCCTCCCCACGCGCGCGTGCCCGCGCCGGGTCCCGCTCAGGCGTGGCAGGCCACCGGCACCCCGCCGTTCATCGCGGCCATGTCGCCGAAGACGGCCGCCGGGTCGAGCGGGTGCCCCTCCGGGAGCCCGTCCAGCTCCGCGTACGCCCGGTGCAGGTTCGCCACGAGGCGCTCGCTCTCCCGCCACGCCCCGAACTCGCCCGGCTCCGCCCGGCGCGCGGTCTCCAGCGGCGGATCCCCCTTCGCGTGCCCCTCGGCGGCCAGCTCCGCCACCCACCGCAGATAGCGCTCGGTGGCGTCGTACGCGGTCGGGTCCGTCACCGGCCCGTGCCCCGGCACCACCCGCTCCGCGTCCAGCGACCGGAGCAGGTCGAGCGCGCGCAGCGAACCGGCCACCGTGCCCATCGGCACGAACGGCGTCCCGCCCTGGAAGACCAGGTCCCCGGTGAAGACCACGCCCTGCTCCGGCAGGTGCACGATCGAGTCGCCGGTGGTGTGCGCGGGCCCCGGGTGCAGCACCCGCACCTCGATCCCGCCCGCGTACACCGTCAGCCGGTCCCGGTAGGTGAGGTCGGGCGGCGTGATCTCGACCCGGCCGAAGTCGTTCTGCGGCCACAGCAGATGCAGCTGGTGCCCGGCGGCCAGCTGCTCGGTCCGGCAGTTCTCGTGCCCGACGATCCGCGCCTCCGGCCGGAAGACGCCGTTCCCGTAGGTGTGGTCGCCGTGGTGGTGGGTGTTCACGATCGTGCGCGGCAGCGGCAGCCCCGCCGCGAGCACCGCCTCGCGCAGCAGCAGGGCGCGCCGCTCGGTGGCGGTGGTGTCGACGAGCAGCGACTCGCCCGCGTCGCCGAGGAAACCGGCGTTGTTCAGGCACCAGCCGCCGTCGGGCTGGACGTAGGCGTGGACGTGCGGCGCGAGCGTGACCACGTACGGGTCGGTGGCAGGCACAGGGTTCCCCCGGGAAGACGGATCGACAGGACGGGCAGGACGAACAGGACGAACGGGGCCGGCGGGGCCGGCGGGTCGGGCGGGAGCCGCGAGATCGGCGGACCAGGGGAAGCCTGCCATCGACGGACCCGCCCGGGGGCCCTTTTCCGGGGACCGTCCGCCCGTCCGTTCCCCCACCGCCCCACCCGGCTTGCGGAGCGCTCCGCCCGCACCGAGGGTCGGTGCCATGAAGGCGATCAGTTACCGCCGCTACGGCGGCCCCGAGGTCCTGGAGTACGGCGAGCTGCCCGATCCGAAGGTGGGGCCCGACGAGGTCCTGGTCAAGGTGCGGGCCGCGGCCGTCAACCCGGTCGACTGGAAGGCGCAGGCCGGCTACCTCGACGGGATGATCGACGCCGTCTTCCCCGTCGTGCCCGGCTGGGACGTCTCCGGCGTCGTCGTCCGGCCCGGCGTCTCCGTCACCGAGTGGGCGGAGGGCGACGAGGTCATGGGGTACGTGAGGGAGGACTTCCTCGCCCACGGCACCTTCGCCGAGTACGTCGCCGCCCCCGTCCGCACCCTCGCCCGCAAGCCCCGCACCTGCTCCTTCGAGGAGGCCGCCGGGCTGCCCCTGGTCGGGCTCACCGCCTATCAGGCCCTGCGCACCGCGCTCTCGGTGCGGCCGGGGGAGACGCTCCTGGTCCTCGCCGCGGCCGGCGGGGTCGGCTCGATGGCCGTGCAGATCGCCCGCCACCTCGGCTGCCGGGTCCTGGGCGCCGTACGCGAGTCCGGCCGGGAGCGGGTGGCGGAGCTCGGCGCCGAGCCGGTGCTCTTCGACGAGCGGACCTTCGCCCACCAGGTCGGGGAGCTCGCCCCGCACGGTGTGGACGCCGTCCTGGACACCCTCGGCGGACCGTTCCTCCGGCACGCGGCGAAGCTGCTGGCCCCCGGTGGGCGGCTCGCCTCCATCGCCGACGGCGAGGCCCTGGCGCTCGGCGGCCGCTACTTCTGGGTCCGCCCGGACGCCGCCGACCTCGGCGCGCTCGCCGACCTCGCCGACGAGGGGATCCTGGACGTGCGGGTGGCGAGGACCTTCCCGCTGGAACGGGCCGCCGACGCGCAGCGGGCCAACGCGGAGGGCGGCCTCCAGGGCAAGGTCGTCGTCACGGTCCCGTAGCCCCCGAGCCCCCCACGGCCCCGGGTCTCACCAGATCAGGGCCGCCCCGCACACCGCCAGGGCCACCGTGCAGCCGGCGGCGAGCAGCGCGGCCCGCGCCGAGAGGACCCCCGGCCGGGCGGCGTCCAGGGCGCGGATCCGCCGGTGGGCGACGGCCAGGAAGCCGATCCACAGCAGCGCGGAGAGGGCCAGACCGGTCAGCCCCGCCGCGGTGCCGCCGTCCACGAGGGCCAGCTTGATCGCGAGCACGGCCACGACCGTGGACGACAGCGTCGTACGCCGCCAGGCGAGCCGGGTCCGCTCCGGCTGGAGCCCGGGGTCGCGGGCCTCGGCCCGGGCGGACCCGACCGCGGGACCGCCCACTAGCCGGCCCGGCCGAAGAGCACGAGCACCACCATCGCGACCGCCACCACGGCCACGGTGAGGCTCAGCACCGCCGGGAAGCGGGAGACCGGCAGGTCCTCGCCCCGGCGCATGGCCCGCTCGCAGCGGATCCAGTGGTTCACCGCGCGCAGCGCGCACAGCACGCCGGCGGCCAGCAGGGCGAGCGAGAGCCCGACCCGGACCGCCCAGCGCAGGTCCGGCAGGAACTGGTCGACGGCGAAACCGCCGCCGATGAGCGCGAGCGCCGTCCGGATCCAGGCGAGGAAGGTCCGCTCGTTGGCGAGGGAGAAACGGTAGTCGGGGGTCTCGCCCTCGTCCCGGATCCGCCGCGGCGCGAACCACAGCCGCAGGCTCTGTACGAATCGACTCACCCCGGCACCCTAACGGCCCGCCCCGCGGCCCCCGCCGCCGTCGGCCCACCGCCGCGCCGCCGTCGGCCCCACGGTCCGGCCCCCCCCCGTGACCCGCCGTCCCGCCGTCCCGTCCGCCGGTGGCCCCACCGCCCGGCCGCCCTCGGCCTCGGCCGGGCCGTCGGCGGCCTTACCGCCCCGGTCGCCGGCGGCTCTCCTCCGCCACCAGCCGCTCGTACGCGGCGAGTCCGTCCGGCACCCACTCCCAGGCCCCGGGCGCGCCGGGCAGCCGCTCGCGCAGCTCGTCCTCGGTCAGGAAGGCGTGCCAGGCCACCTCCTCGGCCTGCGGCCGCACCGGCAGGTCGCAGCGGACCTCGTACACGGACGACCACCACCGACCGGCCACGCCCCCGGAGTCGTACAGGAACTTGAAGAGGAAGTCGGGCCGGGGCAGCCCGGAGACCCCCAGCTCCTCCTCGGCCTCGCGCAGCGCCGCGTCGTCGTAGGACTCGCCGGCGCCGACGACCCCGCCGACGAAGAGGTCGTACATCGACGGGAAGACCAGCTTGCCGGCCGTCCTGCGGTGGACGAAGAGCCGGCCCTCGGCGTCCCGCACCCGGACGAAGGTGCAGCGATGGGTCAGACCCCGCGCGTACACCTCGCCGCGCGGGGCCCGCCCGATCACCCGGTCCCGCTCGTCGACGACGTCCAGTACTTCCTCGGAGGCGCTCATGCGCCCCATCCAACCAGCCGGACCCGGCGGGTTCACTGCCCCATGACGTACTTGACCGTCGGGCCGGTGGTCCAGCCGCCGTCCACGGCGAGCTCGGCGCCCGTCACGTACGAGGCGGCGTCGGAGAGCAGGAAGACGACCGCGCCGGCGATCTCGTCGGCCTCGCCGACCCGGCCCATCGGCGTGTTCGGGTACATGCCCTCGCCGCGCCGGATGCCGACCGAGGCGGTCATCGGGGTGTAGGTCATGCCCGGGTGGACCGAGTTGACGCGGATCCGGGACGTGCCGAGCTCCACCGCGCCGATCTTGGTGAGGCCGCGGACGCCCCACTTGGAGGCGCCGTAGCCGGCGGTGAGGGCGAGGCCCATCAGACCGGCCGCGGAGGAGATGTTGACGATGGAGCCGCCGCCCGCCTCCCTCATCGCCGGTATCGCGGCCTTCATGCCGATGAAGACGCCGGTGAGGTTGATGTCCAGCACCTTGCGGAAGTGCTCGACGCTCTCGGTCTCCAGGAGGGCGCCGGTGGAGATGCCGGCGTTGTTCACCAGGCCGTGCAGCCCGCCGAACTCGGCGACCGCGTAGGCGACGGCCGCCGCCCACTCCTCCTCGGAGGTGACGTCGTGGTGGAGGAAGCGGGCGCGCTCGCCCAGCGCCTCCGCGGTCGCCGCGCCGTCCTCGTCGAGGACGTCGGTGACGACCACGTTCGCCCCGGCGGCGACGGCCTGGCGGGCCGCCTCGGCGCCCAGGCCGCGGGCGCCGCCGGTGATGAGGACGGTCTTGCCGGTGAGGTCGTTCATGGGGGGTCCTTTCGGGGTGGTGCTCGGTGGTTCAGTTCCTCCGGGGCCGCGCGGCCCGGAGAAGCGCGGTGGTGGTCTCGACGAGGTCGGCGAGGAAGAGGGGCTCGTCGGTGAGCGGCTCCGTGCCGTCGAGGTACTGCCGGGCCCGGTCGGCGAGCGCCGCGCCGACCACCGTGAGGGCCAGGTCCAGCCGCTCCAGGAGCAGTGGCTCGGGCAGCCCGTCGGTGGCCAGGCGGTCGGCGAGGCGCTCGATCAGCGCCCAGTAGGCGGTGTCGGCCAGGGTGGGGTGCGGGGTGCGGGCGCGGATGCCGCTCTCGTGGCTGAGCTGCGCGGAGATCCGCAGGCAGCGGCGGCCGCGCTCGGTGCGCAGCTCGCTCGACTCGGCGGTGACGAGGGCCGTGATCAGCTCGCGCACCCCGTCGTCGTCCCGTCGCGGCAGGGAGACGAGCACCTGCTCGGTACGGGCCAGCCGGCCGGCCATGACCGCGTCGAGGAGCCCGCCGCGGGAGCCGAAGTGGTACTGGACGGCCGACGGGTTGGCCTGCCCGGCGAGCCGGGTGATGTCCCGCAGCTGGGCGCCGTCGACGCCCTGGGCGGCGAAGAGTTCCTCGGCCGCGCGGATCAGTTTGTCCCGGGTCTCGGGCCCTGACGTCCTTGCCATGCGTTCATATTAATGCTCGGCATTAGAAAACGGGAGGGGCTCCGCGAGGCGCGAACGGTTGACTCGATACATTCGTGTATCCAAGATGCGGTCCATGCCCTACGACGCCGATGTGATCGTGATCGGGGCCGGCCTCGCCGGTCTCGTCGCCACCGCCGAACTGGTCGACGCCGGCCGGTCCGTGATCCTCCTGGACCAGGAGCCCGAACAGTCCCTCGGCGGCCAGGCCCACTGGTCCTTCGGCGGGCTCTTCCTCGTCGACTCGCCCGAACAGCGCCGGCTGCGCGTCAGGGACAGCCACGCGCTCGCCCTCCAGGACTGGATGGGCACCGCCGGCTTCGACCGCCCCGAGGACGAGTGGGCCCGCCGCTGGGCGGAGGCGTACGTCGACTTCGCCGCCGGCGAGAAGCGCTCCTGGCTCCACGCGCGCGGGATCCGCTTCTTCCCCGTCGTCGGCTGGGCCGAGCGCGGCGGCTACGACGCCAACGGCCACGGCAACTCCGTCCCCCGCTTCCACATCACCTGGGGCACGGGCCCCGGCCTCGTCGCCCCCTTCGAGCGCAAGGTCCGCGAAGGCGTCGCCCGGGGCCTCGTCACCTTCCGCTTCCGCCACCGCGTCACCTCCCTCGGCCGCACGGCGGGAGCCCTCGACACGGTCACCGGCGAGATCCTGGAGCCCTCGGACGCCGAGCGCGGCACCGCCAGCGGCTGCACCGCCACCGGCTCCTTCGAGCTGAGGGCCCAGGCGGTGATCGTCACCACCGGCGGCATCGGCGGCAACCACGACCTGGTCCGTTCCCAGTGGCCCGCCCGCCTCGGCACCCCGCCCGGGAAGCTGCTCTCCGGCGTCCCCGCCCACGTCGACGGCCTGATGCTCGGCATCGCGGAGAAGGCCGGTGCCCGGCACGTCAACCGCGACCGGATGTGGCACTACACCGAGGGCATCGAGAACTGGAACCCCATCTGGGCCAAGCACGGCATCCGCATCCTGCCCGGCCCCTCCTCCCTCTGGCTCGACGCCACCGGCAAGCGCCTCCCGGTGCCGCTCTTCCCCGGCTTCGACACCCTCGGCACCCTCGAACACATCATGCGGACCGGCCACGACCACACCTGGTTCGTCCTCGACAAGCGGATCATCGGCAAGGAGTTCGCCCTCTCCGGCTCCGAACAGAACCCCGACCTCACCGGCAAGTCCGTCCGCGACGTCCTCGGCCGCGCCCGCGCCGACGTCCCCGGCCCCGTCCAGGCGTTCATGGACAAGGGCGCCGACTTCGTCGTCGAGGACGACCTGTCGGCCCTGGTCCGCGGCATGAACCGGATCACCGGCCAGGACCTCGTCGACGAGGCCGCGCTCCGCCGCGAGGTGACGGCCCGCGACCGCGAGGTCGCCAACCCCTTCACCAAGGACCTCCAGATCACCGCGGTCCGGGGCGCCCGCGGCTACCTGGGCGACCGCCTGATCCGTACCGCCGCGCCGCACCGCATCCTCGACCCGAAGGCCGGCCCGCTGATCGCCGTCCGCCTCAACATCCTCACCCGCAAGTCCCTCGGCGGCCTCCAGACGGACCTCTCCTCCCGCGTCCTCACCGACACCGGCGAACCGCTCCCCGGCCTGTACGCGGCGGGCGAGGCCGCCGGCTTCGGCGGCGGCGGGGTCCACGGCTACCGCTCCCTCGAAGGCACCTTCCTCGGCGGCTGCGTCTTCTCCGGCCGCGCGGCGGGCCGGGCGGCGGCAGCGGCGACGGCGTAGCCGCGCCTCCCGCCGCCTCCCCGCGCGCGTGCGCGACGCGGACGGGTGCGCCCCCGCCCCGCGGCGCACGCACGTGCCCGTGGCGGGGGTCACACGCCGAACCCTTCGTGTCGGGGGCCCTCCCGCCGCCCAGGATGAGGGTCATGGAGATAGGCATCGCACTGCCCCAGTACGGCACCCACGCCCGCGCCGACCGCATCGCGGGCTTCGCGCGGGACGCCGAGGAGGCGGGCTTCGACTCGTTCTGGGTCGGCGACCGCGCCCTGACCCCCGTCGCCCCCGGCGACCTCTATCCGGGGCACACGCCGGAGAACCCGTACCCCCGGCAGTACAGGACCTTCCTCGACCCGCTGACGGTGCTCACCGTCGCCGCCGGCGCGACCTCCCGCGCCCGGCTCGGCACGAGCACCCTCAACGGCCCCTGGTACCCGCCGGTGCTGCTCGCCCGCTCCCTCACCTCCCTCGACCAGGTCAGCGGCGGACGCCTCGACGTCGGTCTCGGCATCGGCTGGATGCGGGACGAGTACACGGCCGTCGGCGCCGACTTCGGCCGTCGCGGCGCCCTCCTCGACGAGCTCCTCGACGTCCTCCAGGCCATGTGGACCCAGGAGGAGTTCGGCCACCGGGGGCGCCACTGGACCGTCCCCGAGGCGTACGTGGGCCTCCGCCCCGTCCAGCCCGCCGGACCGCCCGTCCACCTCGGCGGCTTCAGCCCGGCCGCCCTGCGCCGGGTCGGCCGCCGGGCCGCCGGCTGGGTCGGCGCGGTCCTGCCGCCCGGAGCGGCCGAGGCCCTGTGGGACGTGGCGCGGCGCGCCGCCGGGGAGGCGGGCCGCGACCCGGAGGCGCTGCGCCGCCAGATCCGCTGCAACCCGGCCCCCGGCGCCACGGCGGACGCGATCGCCGCGCTCCTCGACGGGGTGCGCGCCACCGGCGCCGACGGCTGCTTCGTCGACCTCCAGCAGTCGGTCGACTCGCCGGACGAGGCCCTGGAGCTCGGCGCGAAGGTCCTGGACCTGCTGCGGGGCTGAACGCGACGAGGCCCCGGACCTCCAGGGGAGGT
>NZ_JBHTST010000142.1:13023-22556 GCF_042794995.1 Streptomyces sp. NPDC056503 | reverse complement strand
CCCCCGGTCCGGTGTTCCGGACCGGGGGCTTTCGCCGTGCGTGCGGGCCTCGGGCCGGGCCCCGGCCTGCCGGCGCCTGCCGAACCGGGCCGTCCACGCGCCGAGCGCGCCGTAGGTCATGCGGTGGGGGAGGCGCCGGGAAGGTTTCGGACGGGGAAGGGGGAGGTCCGGGCCGGATGATCTTCAGGCCGTGCGCAGGGACCTGAGGATCAGCGAGACGACGGCGTCGAAGGCCGCCTCGATGCCGGGCGTCGACCAGTCCGCGGCGTGCGCCGGGTCGTGGAAGCGGTCGGTGGCGTCGAAGACGGCGCGTGCGGTGGTGGCGACGTCGGGGGCGGGGGGCGCGAAGATCCCGTCCCGGACCCCGTCGCCGATGATGCCGGCGATCTGCCCCACCAGGTGCTCCACGTGGCGGTCGACCACCGCGCTGTTCTCGCCGATGAGCACCATGAACGTCGCCATCAGCTCCGGGTCGCCGCCGGACTTCTGGCGCTTGAGCGCGAAGAGGCGGCCCAGCCAGCCGCCCAGCCGCTCGTCCGCGGGCTCGGGGCCCTCGGCGTACGGGCGGAGCTCGACCACGGTCCGCTCCAGCCAGCGCTCGGTGACCGCCTCGCGCAGGGCCGCCTTGGTGCGGAAGTGGCGGTAGACACTGCCGTGGCTCACGCCGAGGACGCGGGCCACGTCCACGACCGTCGCCTTCGCGGGCCCGTACCGCCGCAGCACCTCCTCGGTGGCTTCGAGGATGCGCTCGGCGGTGAGGGTGTCGGTGGCGGCCATGGAAGGACAGTACCCGTCAGTGTTCGCTGTCCAGGTGGGCCATCTGCGCGGCCGGGTAGCGCTCGCCGGCCGCCGCGCCCGCCGGGACGGCCCGCTCGATCGCCTCGCGGTCGGCCGGGTCCAGGACCACGTCGAGGGCGCCCAGCGCCTCGGTGAGCCGGGCCCGGGTGCGGGCGCCGACCAGCGGCACGATGTCGTCGCCCTGGGCCAGGACCCAGGCGATCGCGGTCTGCGCCACCGAGACGCCCTTGGCCTCGGCGACGGCCCGCAGCCGGTCGACGAGGTCGAGGTTGCGGTGCAGGTTCTCGCCCTGGAAACGGGGGCTCATGCCGCGGAAGTCGCCGGGGCCGAGTGCCCGGTCGCGGGTGAAGTGGCCGCTGATCAGGCCGCGGGAGAGGACGCCGTACGCGGTGACGCCGATGCCCAGCTCGCGGGCGGTCGGGAGGATCTTCTCCTCGATGCCCCGGGAGAGCAGCGAGTACTCGATCTGGAGGTCGGCGATGGGGGCGACGGCGGCGGCCCGGCGCAGGGTGTCCGCGCCGACCTCGGAGAGGCCGATGTGCCGCACGTGCCCGGCCTCGACCAGCTCGGCGATGGCGCCGACCGTCTCCTCGATCGGCACGTCGGGGTCGACGCGGGCGATCCGGTAGACGTCGATGTGGCCGGTGCCGAGCCGCTGGAGCGAGTACGCGGCGAAGTTCCTCACGGCCGCGGGCCGTCCGTCGTAGCCGGTGAAGCCGCCCTCGACCGTCCGCAGCGCGCCGAACTTCACGCTGGTCAGCGCCTGCTCCCGCAGGCCCGCGGGGGCGGTGCGCAGGGCCTCCGCGATGAGCAGCTCGTTGTGGCCCATCCCGTAGAAGTCGCCGGTGTCGAGGAGGGTCACGCCGGCCTCCAGGGCCGAGTGGATCGTCGCGATCGACTCGGCGCGGTCGGCCTCGCCGTACAGCGCGGACATGCCCATGCAGCCGAGACCGAGGGCGGAGACGGCCGGGCCGGTGGTGCCGAGGGTGCGGGTGGGAAGCATGGCGGGCTCCTGAGGGGAGGGGGGAGGGGTGCCGTACAACCATGACATGAGGGATGACAGATTTCAATATTTGTCATTCCCTGAGGATGGGGCCCGGGAAATCCGGGTGCACCGGCCCGAACCGCCCCGCTACCGTGCGGGCATGCACGCACACCTCCCGATCTACGAGTGAGAGCGGCGCCGCTCCGGCGGACCGACGACCACCGCACACCTCACCGAAGGGGAGAACCCCATGGCCAAGAGCCGTAACAACCTTCTCGGCGTCGGAGGGCAGCGCAAGAAGCTGTCCCGCGCCGACCAGCACGGCGCCGGACAGGGCCGCACCGCCGACCGCGCCTCCGCGGAGAGCCGGAAGCAGGACCTCCTGAAGAAGATGCGCGAGCGCAGCCAGAGCGCCGACACCTCCGAGGAGTAGCCCCCGAACGAAGGGCCCGGGCCGCGATCGCCGCGACCCGGGCCCTTCGCCGTGCGCCGGGGCTTTTGCGGTGCCGGGTCCTTTACCGTGCGCCGGGGCTTCTGAGGTGCCCCGGGCCCTTCGCCGTGCGCCCGGGGCTCCCCGCCGCGCTCCGGCCCTCCGCCCCGCGCCGGGGCTCCTCGTCTCAGACCGCCGTCCTCGGGAGGCGGAGGGCGTAGAGGCCGGTGAGGAGGGCCAGGGCCAGCTGGACCAGCAGGGTCGTGGCCAGGGCCGTGCCCACGGAGGCCGTCGTGGACAGGGTCAGGAAGAGCGAGCCCAGCGTCGCCACGCCCAGCGCCAGCGCCGACTGCTGGGCCGTCACCATCACCCCGCCGCCCACGCCCGCGCGCTCCGCCGGGACCTCGGCGAGGACCACCCGGAAGAGCACCGGCAGCTGGAGGCCCTGGCCGAGGCCCGCCACCGCCATGCCCGGGGCCAGCGTCCACGGGGTGACGTCCGGCCAGGAGCGCGCCGCCGTCCAGGCCAGCATCCCGAGACCGGCGGCCTGCACCACCGCGCCCGCCGGGATGACCCGGGTGCCCCAGCGGGACACCAGCCGCGGACCCGCCAGCGAGGCGGCGAAGAAGGCCAGCGCCATCGGGGCGAGGGCCGCGCCCGAGGCGACCGGGCCCAGCGCCAGGCCCTGCTGGAGTGCCACCGCGACCACCAGCATGAAGCCGCCGAACCCGCCCGACAGGGGCAGCACCAGGACCAGACCGCGGCGCAGCGGCGCGAGGCGGAGCAGCGACGGCGGGACCAGCGGGGCGCCGCCCCGCAGCTCCGTCCGCCGCTCGGCGCGCCAGAAGACCACGGCCACCCACGGGACCGCCGCCAGCGCGCACCAGGTCCACGGCGGCCACCCCGCCGCCCTGCCCTGTGTCAGCGGGGCGAGCAGCGCGGTGAGGCCGACGGCGAGCAGCACCGCGCCCCGTACGTCCAGGGGGGCCGGGGCCGACGCCCGGGTCTCCGGCACCGTGCGGAGCGCCAGGGGCAGCGCGAGCAGCACCACCGGCACGTTCACCAGGAAGGCCGCGCGCCAGCCGAGGCCCGCGACGTCCGCCGCGACCAGCAGACCGCCCAGGATCTGGCCGCCGGCGAACGCGAGCCCGTTGGTCGCCCCGTACAGACCCAGCGCCTTCGCGCGCCGGGCGCCCGTCGTCGAGGAATGAAGGGTCGCCAGCACCTGCGGCAGCATCAGCGCCGCCGCGGCACCCTGTGCCACCCGCGCCGCGACCAGGGCCCAGCCGGTCGGGGCCACCCCGCAGAGCAGGGACGTCGCGCCGAAGGCCGACAGGCCCGCCAGGAAGAGCCGGCGGCGCCCGAAGAGGTCGCCCAGCCGGCCGCCCGGCACCAGCAGCACCGCGTACGCCAGGCCGTACCCGGCGACGACCGATTCGAGCAGCGCCTCGCCCGCGCCGAGCTCGTGCCCGATCGACGGCAGGGCGACGTTGACGACGAAGAAGTCGACCAGGGGCAGGGCCGCCCCCAGGAGGATCGTGAGGAGGCCGAGGGGGCCGAGGGCCGGTGGCGCGGCCGAGGGAGCGCGGGAGGAGGAGGGCGTGGTCGTGGTCACACCTCGACGATCGGCGCCCCGCCTCCCTGGTACCAGAGCCTCCTCATCCTGGTACCAGGAGTGCCTGGCACCCGGCTCCCCGGGCGGGCAGGCTGGAACCATGAGCATCGTCGCGACGCCCGGACCCGACGCCCGGCGGCGGGAACTCGCCGACTTCCTGCGCAGCCGGCGCGAGCGCATCACCCCCGAACAGGTCGGCCTCGTCCGGGGCCGCCGGCGCCGCACCCCCGGCCTGCGCCGCGAGGAGGTCGCCCAGCTCTCCGCCGTCGGCGTCACCTGGTACACGTGGATCGAGCAGGCCCGGGACATCCGGGTCTCCCCGCAGGTCCTCGACGCCCTGGCCGGCGCCCTCCTCCTCGACCCGGCCGAGCGCGCCCACCTCTTCGCCCTCGCCGGACACCCCGACCCCGCGCCCGGCACGCCCTCCGCGGCCGTCACCCCGGCCGTGCGCGCGCTCCTCGACCAGCTGGAGCCGGTGCCCGCCGCCGTCCAGAACAGCCGCTTCGACCTCCTCGCCCACAACCGCACCTTCGGGCGCCTCTTCCGCGACCTCGACGCGCTGCCCCCGGAGGACCGCAACACCCTCTGGCTGGCCTGCACCGACGCCGGGTTCCGGGCCGCCGTCACCGACCTGCCCGAGCTGATCGCCCTGCTCGCCGGAAAACTGCGCGCCCAGATGGCCGAGCACCTCGCCGAACCCGCCTGGAAGCGGCTGGTCCAGCGGCTGGAGGCGGCCTCGCCGGAGTTCCGCGCGATCTGGGCCCGGCACGACGTGGTCGCCCCCGGCGGCCGTACCAAGGTGATCCGCAACGCCCTCGTCGGGCCGCTCCGCTTCGACCACACCAACCTGTGGCTCGGGCCCTCGGCGGGACCCGTCCTCGTCACCTACGTACCGCTGGACGAGGAGACCCGGGCCGGCTGCGCCCGGCTCCTGGAGCTGGTGGTCCGGGATCAGGCCGAGGGCGCCCTCGCCGCCGCCTGAGCGGCCTCCGGCGCCGGGGCGCGGGCGGTGCGCCCGGCGATGCGGCGGCCCCAGCGGCCGGTGCCGACCGGACCGGTGCCGGACCCGACCCCGACCCCGGACCCGGCACCGACCCCGGACCCGGACCCGGGGTCGGTGCCGGGCAGGGTCGTGCCCCCGGTGCCCGACGGGCACTTCCACCGGTGCGGGACAATGGCCCCATGACCGCGTTCTCCCCCCTCTCCATCGGCCCGCACGTCGTGCAGCCCCCGGTGGTGCTCGCGCCCATGGCCGGCATCACCAACGCCCCCTTCCGCACCCTCTGCCGTGAGTTCTCCGGCGGCAAGGGCCTCTTCGTGAGCGAGATGATCACGACGCGGGCGCTGGTGGAGCGCAACGAGAAGACGATGCAGCTCATCCGCTTCGACGCGACGGAGCAGCCGCGCTCGATCCAGCTGTACGGGGTGGACCCGGTCACCGTCGGCAAGGCGGTGCGGATGATCGTCGACGAGGACCTCGCCGACCACATCGACCTGAACTTCGGCTGCCCGGTGCCGAAGGTGACCCGCAAGGGCGGCGGCTCGGCGCTGCCGTACAAGCGGCCGCTGCTGCGCGCGATCCTCCACGAGGCCGTGACGAACGCGGGCGAGCTGCCGGTCACGATGAAGATGCGCAAGGGCATCGACGACGACCACATCACGTACCTGGACGCGGGCCGGATCGCGGTCGAGGAGGGCGTGACGGCGATCGCCCTGCACGGGCGGACGGCGGCGCAGCACTACGGCGGTACGGCCGACTGGGACGCGATCGCGCGGCTCAAGGAGCACGTGCCGGAGATCCCGGTGCTGGGCAACGGCGACATCTGGTCGGCGGACGACGCGGTGCGGATGATGCGCGAGACCGGCTGCGACGGCGTGGTCGTGGGCCGCGGCTGCCTGGGCCGGCCCTGGCTGTTCGCGGACCTGGTGGCGGGCCTGGAGGGCACCGGCGGGTACCGGACGCCGGGGCTGCGGGAGGTCGCGGAGGTGATGGTGCGGCACGCGACGCTGCTCGGCGAGTGGATCGGCGACGAGTCGCGCGGTGTCATCGACTTCCGGAAGCACGTGGCCTGGTACCTGAAGGGGTTCGCGGTCGGTTCGGAGATGCGGAAGCGCCTGGCGATCACCTCCTCCCTGGACGAGCTGCGCGCTCAGTTGAGCGAGCTCGACCTGGACCAGCCGTGGCCGGTCGGGGCGGACGGCCCCCGGGGTCGTACGTCCGGAAACAACCGGGTCGTCCTGCCGGACGGCTGGCTGAAGGACCCCTACGACTGCGCCGGAGTGAGCGAGGACGCCGAGCTGGACACGTCCGGGGGCTGAGATTTTCGGCCGACTGAGCGAGTGATCCTCGCCACCCCTGAGGGGGGTGGTGCTCAGATGAGCATATTGCGGAGGGGTGTACGGCTTGAAGGGGTGGCACTGGGTGCCACCCCATTTGTGTTTAAGAGTTGAACGCAAATGGGCGGTGAAGCTGCTCATCTGAGCATGTTGTCCCTGGATTGGGTCAAGCGGGCTTCGGGGCGTGAATGCGGAAGCTTCGCCTCGGTAACTTTCGAAGTGGGGGCGGACGGGTGGTTACGACCGTGTGACCGGTAGGCGTACCTCCCCAGAAGCCTTCGATCTGGGTATGTTCCTCGCCGTCAGGGCAGCCAACCGAGTCGTCGAGGAGTCGAGACCCGTGTCGGAAAACAATGATCAGAAGTTCGTGTACGACTTCACCGAGGGCAACAGGGACCTGAAGGACCTGCTCGGTGGCAAGGGGGCCAACCTCGCCGAGATGACCAACCTCGGCCTCCCGGTCCCTCCGGGCTTCACGATCACCACCGAGGCGTGCAAGGTCTACCTCGAGTCCGGTTCGGAGCCCGTCGCCCTGCGCGACGAGGTCACGGCCCACCTCGACGCCCTTGAGCGGACCATGGGCAAGAAGCTCGGCCAGGCGGACGACCCGCTGCTGGTCTCGGTCCGCTCGGGTGCCAAGTTCTCCATGCCGGGCATGATGGACACGGTCCTCAACATCGGCCTCTCCGACGAGTCCGTCGCCGGCCTCGCCCGCCAGGCCGACAACGAGCGCTTCGCCTGGGACTCGTACCGCCGTCTCATCCAGATGTTCGGCAAGACCGTCCTCGGCGTCGACGGCGAGCTCTTCGAGGAGGCCCTCGACGAGGCCAAGGCCGCGAAGAAGGTCGCCAGCGACACCGACCTGGACGCCGCCGACCTCAAGAAGGTCGTCAAGCAGTTCAAGAAGATCGTGAAGGCCGAGACCGGCCGCGACTTCCCCCAGGACCCGCGTGAGCAGATGGACCTCGCCATCGAGGCCGTCTTCAACTCCTGGAACACCGACCGCGCGAAGCTGTACCGCCGCCAGGAGCGCATCCCCGGCGACCTCGGCACCGCCGTCAACGTCTGCTCCATGGTCTTCGGCAACCTCGGCCCGGACTCCGGCACCGGCGTCGCCTTCACCCGCGACCCCGCCTCCGGTCACGCCGGCGTCTACGGCGACTACCTCCAGAACGCGCAGGGCGAGGACGTCGTCGCCGGCATCCGCAACACGGTGCCGCTGGCCGACCTCGAGTCGATCGACAAGACGTCGTACGACCAGCTCATGGAGATCATGTCGACGCTGGAGACCCACTACAAGGATCTCTGCGACATCGAGTTCACCATCGAGCGCGGTCAGCTCTGGATGCTCCAGACCCGCGTCGGCAAGCGCACCGCCGGTGCCGCCTTCCGCATCGCGACCCAGCTCGTGGACCAGGGCCTGATCGACGAGGCCGAGGCGCTCCAGCGCGTCAACGGCGCCCAGCTCGCGCAGCTGATGTTCCCCAAGTTCGACGACGACGCCAAGGTCGAGCAGATCGGGCGCGGCATCGCCGCCTCCCCGGGCGCGGCCGTCGGCAAGGCCGTCTTCGACTCGTACACGGCCGTCAAGTGGTCCCGCTCCGGCGAGAAGGTCATCCTGATCCGCCGCGAGACCAACCCGGACGACCTGGACGGCATGATCGCCGCCGAGGGCATCCTGACCTCGCGCGGCGGCAAGACCTCGCACGCCGCCGTCGTCGCCCGCGGCATGGGCAAGACCTGTGTCTGCGGTGCCGAGGAGCTGGAGGTCGACACCAAGCGCCGCCGCATGACCACCGCCTCCGGCGCGGTCATCGAGGAGGGCGACGTCGTCTCCATCGACGGCTCCACCGGCAAGGTCTACCTCGGTGAGGTACCCGTCGTACCGTCCCCGGTCGTCGAGTACTTCGAGGGCCGCATGCACGCCGGCGCCGACGACGCCGACGAGCTGGTCCAGGCCGTCCACCGGATCATGGCCTACGCCGACCGCGTCCGCCGGCTGCGCGTCCGCGCCAACGCCGACAACGCCGAGGACGCCTCCCGCGCCCGCCGCTTCGGCGCCCAGGGCATCGGCCTGTGCCGCACCGAGCACATGTTCCTCGGCGAGCGCCGCCAGTACGTCGAGCGGCTGATCCTGGCCGACACCGACGCCGAGCGCGACGACGCCCTCAAGGCCCTGCTGCCGCTCCAGAAGACCGACTTCGTCGAGCTCTTCGAGGCCATGGACGGCCTGCCGGTCACGGTCCGCCTGCTTGACCCGCCGCTTCACGAGTTCCTGCCCGACATCACCGAGCTGTCGGTGCGCGTCGCCCTCGCCGAGTCCCGCAAGGAGCCGCACGAGAACGACCTGCGCCTGCTCCAGGCCGTGCACCGGCTGCACGAGCAGAACCCGATGCTGGGTCTGCGCGGCGTCCGCCTCGGCCTGGTCATCCCCGGCCTGTTCACCATGCAGGTCCGGGCGATCGCCGAGGCCGCGGCCCAGCGGATCGACGCCAAGGGTGACCCGCGCGTCGAGATCATGATCCCGCTCGTGGGCACCGTCCAGGAGCTGGAGATCGTCCGCGAGGACGCCGAGAAGGTCATCGCCGAGGTCGTGGCGGAGACCGGCGTGGAGCTGAAGCTGGCGCTCGGCACCATGATCGAGCTGCCCCGCGCGGCCGTCACCGCCGGCCAGATCGCCGAGGCCGCCGAGTTCTTCTCCTTCGGCACCAACGACCTCACCCAGACGGTCTGGGGCTTCTCCCGCGACGACGTGGAGGCCAGCTTCTTCACCGCGTACCTGGAGAAGGGCATCTTCGGCGTCAGCCCCTTCGAGACCATCGACAAGGACGGCGTCGGCGCGCTGGTCCGCTCCGCGGTCCAGGCCGGCCGGGCCACCCGCCCCGACATCAAGCTCGGCGTCTGCGGCGAGCACGGCGGCGACCCGGAGTCGGTGCACTTCTTCCACGAGGTCGGCCTCGACTACGTCTCCTGCTCGCCGTTCCGGATCCCGGTGGCGCGTCTGGAGGCCGGCCGCGCGGCCGCCGAGGCGAAGGGCAGCGACAGCCGCTGACCCCCCGAGGGGCCCGAGGGCCCCGTGAAGCCCCCGGGACCGCCGTCGGTCATCCCTTCCGAACCCTCACCGGCGGACGGCGGTCCCGGATCCGAAAGAGACGGGACGGACACCTTGTGCGGAGGTGTCCGTCCCGTCGTTTTCACGTCAGATTCATGCGCAATTACGTCCGCATTGAATTATTGGAAATTGAACGTCTGTGTTTGCGGGCGTTTGGGTCGCGGGCCCCCCCGACCCCCCCCCCGGGCCCCCCCCATTAACCCTTTGTGGGCGCGGGTGCCCCACCCCCCCCCCCCCCCCCCCCCCCCGCCAAAAC
>NZ_JBHTST010000142.1:0-13013 GCF_042794995.1 Streptomyces sp. NPDC056503 | reverse complement strand
TTGCGGGCGTTTCGGTCGCGGCCCCCGGATCCCCACCCGGGGGCCGCGCCCTTTTCACTGTGTCGGGCAGGTGAGCCGCAACCCTCGCCGACCGCCGCCGGACGGGCAAAGCCCCCCACGGTCTTCACCACGTCACCTCGGTCCTGAAGGTTTCCTGCCCGACCCGCACAGCATTTCCGTTGGGCCGTGTTCGCCGCGATGCTTTTCATCTGTGGCTGAAACACCCTGGTAACGTGCAGTGATGGAGTGCATACTCGATCGCGGGGTGGTTGCGAGTGCACAGGTGGGGACTTCATGCTTCGTATTCATTTCACCGCGGACGATCTGGCGGGGGTGCGGATCGCCGCCCGTCCTGACGTCCTGTGGGAAACGATTCTCAGCTTTCACCGTTTAAGGGACCGGCGCGGCCCGGTGGTGTTCGGCGGATGGCGCACGGAAACCAGGGCGCGGCTCGGCGGGGAGACCCGGCTGCTCGCCGCCCTCGTCCCGAGCCGCGGCTATTTTCCCGACTTCCTCACCCCGGCGGAGGGCCTCCACGGCCTCGACGACGGGCTCGGGGCGGTCCGTGCGACGGCCCCCGGCCGGCTCCGCTCGGAGCTCTCCCTGCTGGCCGCCGACCGGTCGGGCGGCCGCACGGTGCCGCACTCGCTGCGGGCCCTCGCCGACGGCGGCCCGGAGCCCTTCGACCGGCTGCTCGGGGCGCTGCGCAGCTACCACCGGGCGGCCGTGGAGCCGTACTGGGCGCACATCCGGGCCCGGGTGGAGGCCGACCGGGCCCGCCGGGGCCGGGCCGTCCTGGACGGCGGCGCGGAGGAGCTGCTCGACTCGCTGCCGCCGATGCTGACCTGGCGGGCACCGGTCCTGGAGGCGGCCTACCCGGTCGACCGGGACGTGCACCTGGACGGGCGGGGGCTGCTGCTCCAGCCCTCGTACTTCTGCCGGGGGACGCCGGTGATGCTGCGGGACCCGGCGCTGCCGCCGGTGCTCGTCTACCCGGTGACCCACGGGGAGGCGCCGACGGTCCGCCCGCCGGGCGTCTCCTCGCTGGCGAAGCTGGTCGGCCAGACCCGCGCGGAGGTCCTCCAGGCCATCGGGGACGGCGGGACGACGAGCGAGCTGGCCCGCCGGGCGGGGGTCTCGCTCGCCTCGGCCAGCCAGCACACCGGCGTGCTGCGGGACGCCGGGCTGATCGCCACCCTGCGGCACGGGAACGCGGTGCTGCACACGCTGACGCCGCTGGGCGCCGCGCTCCTGGGGGGAGGCGGGGCCCAGCGGCGCGGTGAGGAGCGCTGTTACGCGCGGAACGGCCCGGTCACCTCGTAGGTGATGCCGCCCGAGGAGCTGCCCGAGGTGCCGCGCTGGCTGGAGAAGTACAGCCGCGTGCCGTCGGGCGAGAAGGCCGGTCCGGTGATCTCGGAGCCGGACTGGCCGGTGATCCGCAGGAAGGGCGCGACGGTGTCGTCCGGCGTGATCAGGCAGATCTCCATGTTGCCGCCGTCCTCCGCGACGTAGAGGTCGCCGGAGGAGGCGCCGGTGACGTTGTCCACGCCGGTGAGCGGGGCGGCGCCGCCGGGCACCAGCGAGTCGTCGTAGGCGAGCTCGTAGGTGCTGTTCGCGAGGTTCAGCTGCCAGAGGCGGTTGTCGCCCTTGGTGGTGAACCAGACCTTGTCGTCGGCGTAGTGACAGCCCTCGCCGCCGTTGAACTTCTTCGAGCCGGAGACCTGGGTGCGGGTGGTGGTCGGGGAGCCGTCCGGGTCCGGCACGTTCTGCCAGGTGAAGGAGCCGGAGGTGGCGGTGCCCGCCTTGAGCACCTGGAGGGTGCCGGACGAGAGGTTGCCCCAGGTGGTGGGGACGAAGCGGTAGAAGCAGCCGTCGGTCTCGTCCTCGGTCAGGTAGACGACCCTGCGGACCGGGTCGGCGGCGGCGGCCTCGTGCTTGAAGCGGCCCATGGCGTCCCGGCGGACGGCCGCGTTCACGCCGTACGGGTCGGTCTCGTAGACGTACCCGAGGCTGACCTCCTCGCAGGAGAGCCAGGTGTTCCAGGGGGTCTTGCCGCCGGCGCAGTTCTGCCGGGTGTTCGAGAGGATGCGGTACGCGCCGGTGACGGTGCCGGTGGCGCCGAAGCGGACCGCGCTCGCGCCGCCGCTCGGGTTGATCTCCGAGTTGGAGACGTAGATCCAGCCGGTGCCGTCGGCGTAGCAGGCGCCGCCGTCGGGGGCGTTGTGCCAGGTGTACGAGGTGCCGGGGACGGTCTGTCCCGAGCGGGCGACGATCCGGCTGGTGAACCCGGCCGGCAGCATGATGCCGTTCGTGTCCGCCGAGCCGAGCGCCCCGTAGGGGCCGGCGCCGGGCTGGGCCGGGGCCGCGTGGGCGGCGCCCGCCATCAGGGTGCCGCCGAAGGCGGCGGCCGACGTGCCGATGACCGCTCCGCGCAGGAAACTGCGTCGCTCCACGTGTTCTCTCCAGGGGTGTGGTGACCGCCCGCCGCACGGTCAGCGGCGGGGCCGCGCGGAGAGCGAACCTAGGAGCCGGGAGTTGACTGGGCATCAACAATCGATGGCCGGGAGGGGACGACTGCGGGGCGGGGAAGTCGGTTCGCCGCGGGACACACCGGGTTCACGCGATGGACGTCGAAGCGGAGTTTCGCGGAGCGCTACGGCCGCCGCAGCCGGCGGCGGGCCCCGTGGAGGGCCCGGCCGCGCGGGGGCCGCCGGCACCCTCGGCGACGGCCCCCGGCCCACCCGCGACCCGGCCCACCCGCGATCCGGCCACCCGCGATCCGGCCCACGCGCGACCCGGCCCACGCGCGACCCGGCCCACCCGTGACCCGGCCACCCGCGATCCGGCGGGCGGCACGCCCGGCCGCCGGATCCGAGCGGGGTCCCGAGGCCGGGCGGGCGCGCCGGAGTTCCCCGTGGTCGGGGGCGGGACCTTCGGCACTGGGGGCCGGAGTCCCGGCCGGGCAGACTGGACGCATGCGCGAAACCAGGGAGCCCACCGACATCGGCGGCCGCGACGACCTCGACGTGCTGCTGCGCCGCTTCTACACGGCCGCCTTCGCCGACCCCCTCATCGGCCCCTTCTTCACCGAGATCGCCGGCACCGACCTGGAGGTCCACCTGCCGCGCATCACCGACTTCTGGGAGCGGGCCCTCTTCCGCACCGCCGAGTACGGGCGGGACGCCTTCGCCCCGCACGCGGCGCTGCACTCGGCCCGCCCCCTGACCCCCGCCCACTTCGGGCGCTGGGTCCAGCTCTGGCACGCCACCGTCGACGGCCTCCACCGCGGCCCGCGCGCGGACCGCGCCAAGGCGATGGGGGAGCGGATCTCCGTCTCGATGATGAAGCGGCTGGGCGGCCCCGGCGCGGAGGCCGAGGCGGCCACCGGCGGGACCGGCGGTTTCGTCCCGCTGGCGGCGCTCACGCTGCGCGCGGCGGCCTGAGCGAAAAAACTTCTCCGGAGAGCGATGAGTTCGGCGCGGGAGGCCTGTCCTACCTCTCGAAAGCACCGCACGACGGAACCGCACGACGGAGAAGAGAGAACACGCCATGGCCCCGCAGATGATCTTCGTGAACCTGCCCGTGAAGGACCTCGACGTCAGCAAGGCCTTCTACGAGAAGCTCGGGTACGCGATCAACCCGCAGTTCAGCGACGAGACCGCGGCCTGTGTGGTGATCAGCGACACCATCTTCGTCATGCTGCTCACCGAGGAGAAGTTCGCCGGCTTCACCGCCCCCGGCAAGCGGATCGCCGACGCCTCCGCCACCACCCAGGTGCTGCTGACGCTGAACGCCGAGAGCCGGGAGAAGGCCGACGAGCTGGCCGACCGGGCCCTTGAGGTGGGCGGCGGCCCGGCGAAGGAGGCCATGGACATGGGCTTCATGTACGGCCGCTCCTTCGCCGACCCGGACGGCCACCACTGGGAGGTCTTCTGGATGGACCCGGCCGCGACGCAGGGCTGAGCCCCCGGGGCTCAGGCGGAGACGCCGCCGTCGACCACCAGGTCCGTGCCGACGGCGGAGCCCGCCGCGTCCGACGCGAGGTAGAGGACGGCCGCCGCCACCTCGGCCGCCGAGGAGATCCGGCCGAGCGGCGACTGCTCCTTCATCCGGACCTCCCGCTCGGCCTCCGTCTCGCCGGGCAGCAGCGACATCGCGGACTCCGAGGCGCCCGGGCTGACCGCGTTGATCCGCACCCCGTCGGCGATGTGGTCGCGGGCCGCCGCGCGGGTCAGCGCCGAGACGGCCGCCTTGGAGACCTGGTAGCCGAAGACGCCCGGGATCCGGACGTGCGGGCCCAGGTTGGACGAGATGTTGACGATCGCGCCGCCGCCGTGCGCCCGCATGTGGGCGACCTCGGCCTGGAGGGCGTTCAGGACCCCGGTGACGTTGGTGTCGAGCAGGGCCCGCCAGTCGTCGAGGGGGAAGTCGGCGGCGCTGTGGCCGCCCCGGAAGATCCCCGCGTTGTTCACGGCGACGTCGAGCCCGCCGTAGACCTCCACCGTGCGCCGGACCAGCTCGCGGGTGGAGTCGGGGCTGGTGACGTCGGCGGTGACGGCGGTGGCGGTACCGCCTTCGGCCTCGATCAGGGCCACGGTCGCGTCGAGGGCCGCGGCGGTGCGTCCGGCGGCCACCACCCTCGCGCCCTCGGCGGCGAAGGCGCGGGCGATCTCCCGGCCGAGGCCGGACCCGGCGCCGGTGACGAGGACGACGCGGTCGGTGAAACGTACGGACATGGGAACTCCCCTGGAAGCGGTGGTCACTTGGTGAGACGGACGGTGAGGAAGGTCAGGGCGGCGAAGAGCGCCGCCGCGGCGGCGAGCGGCGCGGCGGCGCCGCCGAGGGTGAGCAGGGCGGCGAAGACCACGGTCGGGCCGAGCTCCATCGCCGTGTTCAGGACGCCGCCGGCGAGCCCGGCCCGGTCGGCCGGCACCCCTTCGGTGGCGAGGACGGCGCCGCCCGCGAAGGAGAGCGCCCCGCCGGCGGGCAGCAGGAGCAGCCCGGGGAGCAGCCCGTACGCGTACGGGACGGCCGGGTCGCCGGCGCCGGCCGCGAGCAGCGCGAGTCCGGCGCCGGCCGTGCCGAGTCCGGCGGCGGTGACCCGGCCGGGCCCGTACCGTCCGAGCAGCGGTCCCGCGAGCCGGCCCGCGCCGAGCAGCGCGGCGGCGAAGGGGACGAAGGCGGCCGAGGTGAGCAGCGTCGAGTAGCCGCGCTCCCGCTGGAGGCCGAGCGAGAGCAGGACGAAGACGGTGGCCGTGCCGGCGGCGGTGAGCGCGATGGCGCCGAGTCCGAGGAGCCGCCGCCGGTCCCGCAGGAAGTCCGGCGGGAGGAGGGGGTCGGCGGCCCGGCGTTCGGCGCGGGCGAAGGCGGCGAGCAGGGCGAGGCCGGTGAGCAGCGGCACGAGGACGGGCGCGGAACCCCACGGGTGGGCGTCGGTCAGCACCAGGCCGGCGCTGGCGAGGACGATCCCGGCGGTGGCGAGCAGGGCGCCCGGCAGGTCCAGGGCGCGGCCCGCGCCGGGCGGGGTGGCGGGCAGCAGCCGGGGCGCGAGGAGCAGGGCGGCGAGCGCGACGGCGACCGGCACGGCGAAGGAGGCGCGCCAGGAGGCGGCGGCGGTGATCGCGCCCGAGAGCAGGTTCCCGGCGGTGGCGCCGAGGACGGAGAGGCCGCCCCAGGTGCCCATCGCCCGTCCGTACGCGGCGGGTTCGGGGTACAGGGCGCGCAGCACGCCCATCGCCGCCGGGGCGACGAGCGCGGCGCCGGCGCCCTGGGCGAAGCGGGCGCCGAGCAGGGGGCCGTAACCGGTGGCGAGCGGGGCGAGCGCGGAGGCGGCGGCGAAGAGGAGCAGCCCGGCGGTGAGTGCCCGCCGTGCTCCGTACCGGTCGGCGAGCCGTCCGCCGAGCAGCAGGAGGCCGGCGAAGGTCAGCCCGTACGCGGCGCTGAGGAGGATCAGCTGCCCCCGGTCCAGGCCGAACTCGGCGCCGATCCGGGGGAGCGGCACGGCGAGCGAGGCGAGCGTGAAGATGAGCGTCGCCTGCACCGTCCCGAGCAGTGCGAACCCCCGGCGGGCACCCCCGTGGTCCGCCGGCGCGGCCGGTGCCGCGGTTCTCTCGTAGGTCGTCATGCCGTCCCCCCACATCATCTGTACTTGACCGTACATTCCAGAATTGGCTCCGAGAAAAGGCGCCCTCGCAAGGGCGCCCGCCCCTCGGCCGCTCAGTCGAGCAGCCGCAGGGCCTCCTCCGCCGCGTCCCGGACCCTGGCCGGGTCCGTCGACGCCTTGCCGACCACCCGGACCCCCTGGAGCAGGACCAGGAGCATCCGGGAGAGGGTGCGCGGATCGCGGCCCTCCGGCAGCTCCCCCTGGGCGCGGGCCCGGGTGAGGGCCGCGTACAGCAGGGTCTCGACCTGTTCCCAGCTCAGCTCGACCCGGCGGGCCACCACCGGATCGCGCGGGGCCAGCTCCGCCGCCGAGTTGGTGACGAAGCAGCCGGTCAGGCGCAGGCCCTCCGCCGTCGCCTCGGCGGCGAAGCGGCGGACCACCGCCCGGACGGCCGGCAGGGCCGGACCCGGCGCGGACAGCTCCTCGACGAGCCCGGGGTCGCGGGTCTCCAGGTAGCGGTCCAGCGCCTTCAGGTACAGCTCGTGCTTGTTGCCGAAGGTCGCGTAGATGCTGGCCCGGCCGATGCCGAGGTGCTCCACGAGGTCCGCCATCGACGTCGCCTCGTAGCCGCGCGCCCAGAACAGGTCGAGCGCCGCCTGGAGCGCGGCCTCGGGATCGAATTCCTTGGTCCTGGCCACGAGAGGACCGTACGCCTATCTGGAACGAACGGTCAAGTACCTCGTGGCCGGCCCGTCACGCCAGGCGGACCGGGTAGACCGCCACCGTCACCTCGTCGTCGTCCAGGCACCGCCCGGTCTCCAGGTCGAAGCGCTGCTTCAGGAGCGGCGAGGCCACGAACGGACGCCCGTCCGCCGTCCCGATCAGACCCCGGGACAGCACCTGCGCCCCGGTGAACGGATCGCGGTTGTCGATCGCGTACGCCCGTCCCGCCCGGTCCCGGAAGACCGCCGCCTGCCGGCCGTCCGGCAGCAGCGCCGCCAGGCCGCGGCCCGGGGTCAGCCGGACCTCCTCGCAGACCGCGATCCAGGAGTCCGGGGCCGGGGAGAGTTCGAGGGTCGCCGTCGTCATCGTCGTTGCCGTCATCGGGAGAGGGCTCCTTCCAGGGTGCCGATCGTCAGGATCGTGAGGTCCGGCTTGATCTGGTCGCGCTCCGGTACGAAGCGCACCGTCGGGTCGGGCGTCTCCGGCGCGTTCACGAAGGAGACGAAGCGCCGCAGCCGCTCGGGGTCGTCCAGGGTCTGCGCCCACTCGTCCTGGTAGTCGGAGACGTGCGCCGCCATCAGCGCCTCCAGCTCCTCGCAGAGGCCCAGGGAGTCCTTCACGATCACGTCCCGGAGGTGGTCGAGCCCGCCCTCCAGGCGCTCCAGCCACACCGACGTCCGCTCCAGGCGGTCCGCCGTCCGGATGTAGAACATCAGGAACCGGTCGATGAGCCGGATCAGTTCGGCGTCCGACAGGTCCTGGGCGAGCAGGTCCGCGTGGCGCGGGGTCGCGCCGCCGTTGCCGCCCACGTACAGGTTCCAGCCGCTCGCCGTGGCGATCACGCCGAAGTCCTTCGACTGCGCCTCGGCGCACTCGCGGGCGCAGCCCGAGACCGCCGACTTCAGCTTGTGCGGGGCGCGCAGGCCCCGGTAGCGCAGCTCCAGCTGGATCGCCATCTTCACCGAGTCCTGGACGCCGTAGCGGCACCAGGTCTGCCCCACGCAGGACTTCACGGTGCGCAGCGCCTTGCCGTAGGCGTGGCCGGACTCGAAGCCGGCGTCCACCAGGCGGGTCCAGATCGCCGGGAGCTGGTCGACGCGGGCGCCGAAGAGGTCGATCCGCTGACCGCCGGTGATCTTCGTGTAGAGGCCGTAGTCGCGGGCCACCTCGCCGATCACGATCAGCTTCTCCGGGGTGATCTCGCCGCCGGGGATGCGGGGGACCACCGAATAGGAGCCGTTGCGCTGGAGGTTGGCCAGGTGGTGGTCGTTGGTGTCCTGGAGCGCGGCCTGCTCGCCGTCGAGGATGTACCCGTTGTTGAGCGAGGCGAGGATGGAGCCCACGGTCGGCTTGCACACCTCGCAGCCCTCGCCGCCCCGGGCGCCCTCCCGGCCGTGCGAGTCGAGCAGCGCGGCGAAGGAGGTCGCCCGCAGGGTGCGGGCGATCTCGTAGAGCTCGCTGCGGGTGTAGGAGAAGCAGCCGCAGAGCCCCTTGTCGGCCGCCTTCGGCAGCAGCTTCTCGATGACCTTCACGCAACTGCCGCAGCCCGTACCGGCCTTGGTGCACTTCTTCACCTCGGGCAGCGAGGTGCACTGGGTGATGGCGTGCTTGGTGACGTTGTGGCAGGAGCAGATGACGGCGTCGTCCGGCAGCGCCGACGGGCCGAGCGCCACCGGCGCCCCGGCCCCCGCCGGAAGGACCAGCTGCTCGGGGGAGACGGGCGGCTTGGTGCCGGTCAGCGGACGGAGCAGGCCGTACGAGTCGGCGTCGCCGACCAGGACGCCGCCGAGCAGCCGGCCCTCGGGGTCCACCACCAGCTTCTTGTAGACGCCCGCGCGGGAGTCGGAGTAGACGACGTCGAGGCAGCCCTCGGCCGTGCCGTGCGCGTCGCCGAAGGAGGCCACGTCCACACCGAGCAGCTTCAGCTTGGTCGACAGGTCGGCGCCGGTGAAGCCGGTGGAGTCGTCCGCCTCGTCGGCGAGCACCGCGGCCACCGTCTGCGCCATCTCGTACCCCGGCGCGACCAGGCCGTAGACCCGCCCGTCCGAGGCGAGCGCGCACTCGCCGATCGCGAAGACCGCCGGGTCGGAGGTGCGGCAGAGCTCGTCCACGGCGATGCCGCCGCGCTCGCCCACGTCCAGCCCGCACTCGCGCGCCAGCTGGTCCCGGGGGCGTACGCCCGCCGAGAACACCACCATGTCGGTGGCGACCTCGGAACCGTCCGACAGCTTCATCCCCGTCACGGACCCGTCGGCCGTCACGACCTCCTGGGTGCCCGTGCCCGTGTGCACGGTCAGCCCCATCTGCTCGATCGTCCGCAGCAGCGCGGCGCCGCCGCCCTCGTCGACCTGCACCGGCATCAGCCGCGGCGCGAACTCCACGATGTGCGTGTCGAGCCCGAGGCCCTTCAGCGCGCCGGCCGCCTCCAGGCCGAGCAGACCGCCGCCGACCACCGCGCCCGTCGTCGCCGTCTTCGCGTACTCCTCGATCGCCAGCAGGTCCTCGATCGTCCGGTACACGAAGCAGCCGCGGGCGTCCTTGCCGGGCACCGGCGGCACGAAGGGGTACGAGCCGGTGGCGAGGACCAGGTGGTCGTAGGCGAAGACCCGCCCGGACCGGCCGGTCACCGTCCGCGCCGCGCGGTCCACGCTCACGACCGGCTCGTCGGTGTGCAGCTCGATGCCGTGCCGCTCCATGAACCCGTCCTCGACCATCGACAGGTCGTCGGGCGTCTTCCCGGAGAAGTACGAGGTCAGCTGGACGCGGTCGTACGCCGGGCGCGGCTCCTCGCAGAGGACCACGATCCGGGCCCGCTCGGTGACGCCCCGGTCGGCGAGCGCCTCCAGGAACCGCTGGCCGACCATTCCGTGGCCGACCAGGACGATGGTGGGAGTGGTCATGAGGAGCCTCCGTCGTGGGTGAGCAGGTGAAGCAGGGGGGCCTCCGGGAGGGCTTCGTCGCCCTCCCAGGCCCGGGCGAGCGCGCCGACCGCGGCCAGATCGCCGAGGAGGACGCCCCCGACGAGCCGGTTGTCGCGGACGACGACCTTGCGGTAGGCGCCCTTGGTCGCGTCGGCCAGCTGGACGACGTCGTCCCCCGGCCGCGGGGTGGCCTCGCCGAAGGCGGCGAGGTCCAGCGGCTGTGCCCCGCCGAGGGTGAGCCGCGTGAGGGCCCGGGTGCCGGTGTAGCGGGGCCCGGCGGTGCCGGCCAGCACGTCCGCGAGGACGTCCGCCTGCTCCAGGGCCGGGCCCGCCAGGCCGTAGACCCGGCCGTCGTGTTCGGCGCAGTCGCCGATCGCGTGGATGTACGGGTCCGAGGTCCGCAGCTCGTCGTCGACGACGACGCCGCTCCGCACGTCGAGCCCCGCCTCGCGGGCCAGCGCCACCCTGGGCCGCACCCCGCAGGCCAGCACGACGACCTGCGCGTCGAGGACGAAGCCGTCGGCCAGCTCGACCGCCGTCACCGCCCCGTCCCGCTGCCGCAGGCCGCTGACCCGGCACTCGGTGTGCGTCTCGACGCCGAGCCCGTCCAGGTGCTCCCGCAGCAGCGCGGAGGCCTGCGGGTCCAGGTGGCGCTCCATCAGGCCCTCGCCCTGCTGGGTGAGGACCACCTCCGCGCCCAGCGCGGCCAGCGCCCGCGCCGCCGACACCCCGAGGAGGCCGCCGCCGATGACGACCGCGCGGACCCCGGGCCGGACGACGGACCGCAGCGCGAGGCAGTCGTCCAGGGTGCGGAAGGAGTGCACGCCCTCCGGGAGCTCCGCCCCGCGCAGTCCGCGCAGCGGCGGCAGCACCGGGTTGGAGCCGGTGGCCAGGACCAGCCGGTCGTACCCGACGAGCTCGCCGTCGGAGCACTCGACCGTCCGGGCCGCCCGGTCGATCCCCACCACCCGCACCCCGCGGCGCACCGGCTCGCGCGGTTCGGGCAGGGCGACGACCTCGGGGGCGTACCGTCCGGCGAGGACGTCGGCGAGCAGCACCCGGTTGTACGGGGCGTGCGGCTCCTCGCCGAGGAGGGTGACCGGCAGGCGCTGGGCGAGGCGGAGGCCCGCCGTTCCGCCTCCGACCACCACGATCCGTGTACTCATAACCGGAAGGGTGCGGGCCCGGTGTTTCCCGGTGGCATCCCGACTGTTTCCCGCACGGAACGCTGATCTCCGAGGGGGAGGGGACGGGCTGTGAGGGCGCCGGGCGGCGGGTCCCGGGGCGGTCGCAGGGCGGGCCGGGCGGGCCCGGGTCGGTCCCCGGGCGGTCCTCGGGCGGTCGCCGGGCGGTCGCCGGGGTTAAGCCGTGATCAGGCTCGCCTCAAGACCGGCTTAAGGATGGCGGCGGCGGGCCCGTGCCCGGGATTCCCGGCGGTGGGCCGCCCTAGGGTGCCGAAGGTGACCACCGAGGCTCGCCCCCACCCCCTCTACACCCCCGTCGCCGTCCCGTTCGCCGGCGTGCGCCCGGCCCCGCCCGCACCGCCCCTCCCCCCGACCCCGCCCGGCCCCCACGCCGACCGGCCCGCCGGGCAGGCCGGACCGGTCGGCTACGCCGGATCCGTCGGGTACGCCGGGTACGCCGGGTACGTCGAGCAGCCCGGGCACGTCGGACCCGCCGGGCAGCCCGGGTCCGTCGAGCGGGCCGGGCACGACGGACACCCCGGGCGCGACGGAGACCCCGGACACCCCGGGCGCGACGCGGGCCTGCGAGCGGCCCGCCGGGCCGCGGCGCCTTCCGGAGCCCGCCCCGCCCCCGGACGGCCCGCGCCGCGGCTCGCGCCCGGGCGGCTGCGGGACGGAATCCTCGGCGGCGCCGGGGCCGTCGCCCTGCTGTGGGGCGTACAGGCCCGGCCCTCCGCCCGCCTCGACGCCTTCTTCGCCACCGGCGCCCACCTCACCGGCCTCCTCGCCGGGTACGGCGTCCTCGTGCTGCTCCTGCTGATGGCCCGGGTCCCGGCCGTCGAGCACGGCGTCGGCGCCGACCGGCTCGCCCGCTGGCACTCCCTCGGCGGCCGGTACGTCCTCGGCCTGATCGCCGCGCACACCCTGCTCGCCCTCTGCGGCTACGCCGTGCACACCCGCACCGACCTCGTCACCGCCACCGGCGACCTCCTCGGGTACGGGGCGATCGCCGCCGCCGTCGCCGGCACCGCCCTCCTCACCGCCGTCGGCGTCACCTCCGCCCGGGCCGTCCGGAGCAGGATCCGCCACGAGACCTGGCACGCGGTCCACCTCGGCGCCCTGCTCGCCGCCGCCCTCGGCTTCGTCCACCAGCTCGCGGGACCCGACATCGCGGGCGGGCTCCTCACCCGCTGGCTCTGGTCGATGGCCCACGCCACCGTCGCCGTCCTCCTCCTCTGGTACCGCTTCGCCGTCCCCGTCCGCGCCGCCCTCCGCCACGACCTGCGGGTCGCCGAGGTCCGCGACGAGGCGCCCGGAGTCGTCTCCGTCCTGGTCCGGGGCAGGGGAGTGGCCCGGCTGCGCGCCGAACCCGGCCAGTTCTTCCGCTGGCGCTTCCTCAGCCGCGGCCTGTGGGCCACCGCCCTGCCCTTCTCGCTCTCCGCGCCGGTCCGCGACGACACCCTGCGGATCACCGTGAAGGTCCGCGGCGACCACACCCGCAGGGTCCGCCGGCTGCGCCCCGGCACCCGCGTCCTCGCCTCCGGCCCCTTCGGCGCGCTCACCGCCCACCGCCGCACCCGCCGCAGGGTGCTGCTTCTCGCCGGCGGCGTGGGCATCACCCCGCTGCGCGCCCTCTTCGAGACCCTGCCCGGCGGTCCCGGCGACATGACCCTGCTCTACCGCGCCTCCGACGAGGGCGGGCTCGTGCTGCGCGGGGAGCTGGAGGCCATCGCCCGCGAGCGGCGGGCCGCCCTCCACTACCTGCTGGGACCGTCGGACGGTTCGTACGACCCGCTCGCCCCGCGTGCCCTGCGCGCCCTCGTCCCCGACCTCGCGGCCCACGACGTCTACCTCTGCGGTCCGCCCGCCATGGCCCGCGCCGCGACCGCCTCGCTGCGCAGGGCCGGAGTGCCGGCCGCCCGCATCCACGCCGAGAACTTCGAGGAGCCGACCCGTGCCTAGACCCGCCGCCCCCGCGCCCGCCACCCCCGCGCCCGCCACCCCCGCCCCCGCGCCCGCCGCCCCTCGCGCCACCGCGCCCGCGCCCGCTCCCGCCTCCGCGCCCCGGCACCGGGCCCGGCC
>NZ_JBHTST010000141.1:0-22660 GCF_042794995.1 Streptomyces sp. NPDC056503 | reverse complement strand
GAAGGCTTCCGGTCGGGGGGCCGCTGTCGTGGAGCGGGGTGGCTCAGCCGCGCTGGATGCCCGTGGCGTCCTGGAGGACGCCGCGGCGCCCGTCCTGCGTCTGGGCGATCAGCGCCTGGCCGCGCTGCTCCACGGCCAGGTACCAGGTGCCGGGGGCCAGTTCGGCGATCTGCGAGCCGGAACCGTCCTCCGCGTACAGCGGGCGGGCGACCGGCACGGCGAACCAGAACGGCGTGAAGTCCCCGCCGCCCTGCGACGGGGCCTGCTGCTCGGGGTGCGGCTGCGCCGCGGCCGGCTGCGGCTGGCCGTAGGGCTGGCCGCCCTGCGAGGCGTCCTGCGGGGCCGGGTAGGGCTGCTGCGCCTGCTGGGCACCCGGGTAGCCGTAGCCACCGCCGGGGACGCCCGGCTGGCCGGGCTGGGCGCCGTACGGCTGCGGGGCCGCCGGGCGCGGGGCGCCGACGAGCGGGTTCTGGAGGGCGGGGACCAGTGGACCGGCCACGGCGGCGCCGGCCAGGACCAGCGCGGCGATCAGGCCGAGGATCAGACCGGCACCGGCGTCCTCCGCCTCGAAGATCCACATGAGCAGGGACCACGCCGTGGCGATGGTGAAGGCGGCGCCGACCTGGCCGAGCTCCAGGCCCGCGATCTTGCGGGGCTGCGGGAGGCCGTGCGAGACGACCACGAGCGCCGCGCCGGCGAGGCCGAGGAAGAAGGTGCCCCAGCCGAGGTAGGACCACTCCCACGTGTTGGGCATCTGGTCGCAGATCGAGTCCGGGCCGTCGCAGCCGGCGATGTCGAGGAACGAGGCGATGAAAAGTACCACCGCAGCACCGATCACTACGCCATCGCCTCGGGTGAGGGAGCGGATATTCACGTAAGAAGTCCTTCGTCGGGTCGTCGTCGCGTCGGGCGGGCGCCGGTTCTTGGCACGGGGGCGGCCCCATCGTACGGAGCGAATCTATCGCTCGCCGGTTCTACCCCTTGAGGTAGGTCACGATGCCGTCGGCGATGCCCTGCGCCGCCTTCTGCCGCCACACCCCGGACGTCAGCAGCGCTGCGTCCTTCGGATCACGCATATTGCCGCATTCGACGAAGACCTTGGGCACGGTTGAGAGATTGAGCCCGCCGAGATCGGAACGGACGTCCAATCCCGTACCTCCGCCGAGGTAGTTGGCGGGGGAGGTACCGGTCGTACGGCGGAAGGCGGCGGCGATCCGCTCGCCGAGCGTACGCGAAGGGGCCACGATCGGGCCGGTGTCGGCCGATCCTTCACGGACCTCGGCGGGGACGATCACATGGAACCCGCGGTTCCCCTGTGCCGAGCCGTCCGCGTGGACGGAGACGACGGCGTCGGCCTTCGCCGCGTTCCCGATCCTGGCCCGCTCGTCGATGCAGGGCCCGTACGGCCGGTCCGCGTCGTGGGTCAGGACCACCTCGGCGCCGCGCGCCTCCAGCAGCTCGCGCAGCCGGTGCGAGACGTCGAGCGTGAAGGCCGCCTCCGTGTACGCGGCCTTCCCCGCGGACGCGTTCGTCGAGGTCCCGGTGGTGTCGCACTCCTTGCGGGCCGTCCCGATGTCGACCTTCTCGCCGATCTCCCGCCCGTGCCGGAAGTTCCCCGGGTTGTGCCCCGGGTCGACGACGACCGTGCGGCCGGCCAGCGGGAGGGCGGCGCCGGCCTGGCCCGTGGTGACGGCCGGGCTCGCCGTGGCGGCCGGGGTACGCGCCGGGCCGGGCGTCGTGGCCGCGGCGGCCGGGCCCCGGGTGCCCTGCGCCGCCTCGGAGGCGGCGCCGCATCCGGCGAGCGCGGCGGAGCAGACGAGGACGGCCAGGGCGGCGGGCAGGGAGCGGGTCACGGGGTTCCTGTGGTCGTACGGCACCCCGCGACTCTAGGCCCTCCCCCGGCCGGAACCGCGGACCGGATGTACCGGCTCGGTCACCGCGGCCGCAAAACGGTGGACGCGGGTCCGGGACAGGGGAAGGCTGGGAACACGGAGCGGCGTGGGGGTGTCACCGCGCCCGGACCCACGAGGGGGAACCGGTGGGGGAAGAACCGAACGACGCGCGTCCTCAGGACGCGCCGCCCAAGCTGGACCTGAGCAAGGGGGAGCCCGGCGGACCGCCGGCCGTCGAATCCGGCGAGACGGTCAGGATCAGACCCGCGCGCGGGGGCACGAGTGCCGCAGGCGGCGGTACGGGCCCCACCGGTGACGGTGCGGGCTCCGGCGGCGGCACGGAGGCCACGCCCACGGGCTCCTTCCGCCTGCCTGCCCCGGCTCCCGCGGGCGGCCCGGCGCCCTGGGAGGCGCCGGCACCGCAGAACGGCGGCTCGACCGGCTCCGCGGGTCCCGTCGACTCCGCCGGCCCGGCCGACTCGGCCGGTCCCGGGGCCTCCGCCGGCCCGGCCGGTCCCGGCTTCGGTCCGCCCTCCGGCGGCTTCGGCGGCTTCGGCGCGGGCCCGGCCGACGGCGCGCCGCACGGGCAGGCGCCCGCGACCGCACCCGGGTGGGCCGGGGCGGGGACGCTCCCGCCACCGCCCTCGGCGCCGCCCGGCTTCGGCTCCGGCGGCCCCGGCGGGCAGGGGGAGGCGCGGCCGCTCCAGGCCGTGGCCGTGGGACTGCTCAACCTGTCCTGCCTCGGGCTCGGCTACGTACTGCTGCGGCAGTGGATCGGGGCGGCGGTCTGCTGGGCGGCCACCGCGGCGCTGCTGCTCCTCGCGCTCCCGGCGGACGCGGACGGCGTCCCGGTGGGGGTGCTCGTCGGATACGGGGTCGTGCTGCTGGCGGCCGCCGCGGACGGGGCCCGGCGCGGGCTGCGGGCGCGGCTCTCGGCGGGGGTCACGGCACGGCGCCTCGCCCTGCCGCTCGCCGTCGTGCTGCTCGCCGTGCCGGCCGGCGGCACCGTCGCCTACGGGGCGGCCCGGGAGGAGGCGCGCGAGGAGGCGTTCCAGCAGTCCCTCCTGGCCCGGCTCGGCGGCGCCGACGCGCTGGTGAAGGCCCGGGAGGGCGCCCGGTTCGACTCCGCCGAGAGCGACTACCGCACGGCGCTCGACACGTACGAGAGCCTGGCGCTCGAACACCCCGGCTCCCGCGCCGCGAAGCTCGTGCCGGACCGCCTCGACGCGTACGTCGCCTCGGTGTCCACGCCGTACACGGAGAAGAAGTACTGCGAGGCGGTCGACCCGCTGACCCATCTGCGGTCGCTGCCGGACACCGTGGACGAGAGCGTGCTCGGGGACCGCGCGGACGGCTTCGACGAGCCGCTGGCGCAGTCGCTGTACGAGTGCGGCGCCGCGGAGTTCGGGCGGGCGTCGAGGCAGGCCGCCCACGTGTCCTTCACCGAACTCGCCACGCTCTTCCCGCAGTCGCCGCACCTCGCCAAGGTCGAGCGGCTCGTCGGCGACGACCTCCGGAAGGCGGCGGCGCCGCTGAACGACGGCAGCGCGTCGGATCCGTGCGCCGTCACCGAGGCGGTGCGGGTCCAGCGGACCGGCGTCGCGGACCTCAAGGGCTACGCGTTCCCCGGGCCGCTCGCGGACGCGGACCGGGGGATCCAGAAGGGCGTCTTCTCCTGCGGGACCAAGCAGTTCCGCGACGCGTCGTACTCCGACGCGGTCGAGACCATGGACCAGTACGCCAAGGACTACCCGAAGAGCCCGCAGGCCGCTCACGCCCGCACCATCTCGATCGCCGCGCAGATCGCCGACCACGAGCCCGCGGCCGGCAAGAAGCTGCCGTCGGCGACGGTGCCCGGCGGAGCCCGGATGCCCATGGTGGTCAGCAACGACGGCAAGGACTCCGTCGAGCTCCTCTACACCGGACCGGTCACCGGGAAGATCACCCTCAAGGCGTGCGGCGGCTGCGAGAACTACGGCGGCATCCGGGGTGCCGTCGACCCGGACGCCAAGCCCTGCGGGGGCCCGTCCTCGAAGTACCCGAAGACGACGCTCCAGCTGCCGGCGGGCACGTACCACTTCCTCCAGCGGCGGGCCGGCGGCGGCTTCTCCGCGGCCGGCGAGACGAAGAACAGCAAGGCGGTCATCGAGCCGGGATACACGTACACCAACTGCCTGTACGTGACGACCGGCCTCTGACGGCCGCGGCCCGTTCCCGGGGCCCGTCCGGCGATTCCCGCCGGGCGGGCCCCGCTCTAGTACCCGTCCACGATCCGGTCCACCGCCGCCGCCACCAGCGCGTCCCGTTCCTCCTCGGAGAAGACGTCGGGGAGCGTGAGCTGCTCCACGATCAGCCAGTTCAGGGCGAGCACGAGCAGCTTGACGGAGGTGGCGTCGCCGGGGAGCCCGGACGCCTCGTGGAAGGCCACGTTGGCCTCGACGTCGGCGCGCACCCGCTCGGTCAGGATCGAGCGGAGCGCGGGCCGGCGGGTGGCCTCCAGGCGCAGTTCGAGCAGGGCGAGGTAGCCGGTGCGGAAGGAGGAGACCCGCCCGACCAGCTCCCGCATGATCCTCGTGTACGTCTCCTTGTCCCGGGGCGCCGTCCGGGTCTCCTCCATCGTCGCCTCGTCGGGCTGGAGCCGCTCGTAGACCCGCGCGCCGGCCTGGGTGAGCAGGTCGTCGCGGTTGGCGAAGTAGTTGGAGGCGGTCCCGGTGGGGACCCGCGCCTCGGTGTCCACCGCCCGGAAGGTCAGCCCGCGGGCGCCCTCCCTGGCCAGCACCTCGATCGCGGCGTCCACGAGGGCGGCGCGCCGCTCGTCGTTCCGTCTCGCCACTGGACCACTCCGTTCGTAGTACTACATCCGAACCCCTTTGGGTAGCGTACGCGCCCCCGCGATGAGTTCGCGCCGCCCGGGCAGTCATGACTGCGGAACACCCGGACGGGATCGACGAGACCGACGGGACCGACGAGACCGACGAGATCGAGGAGCACCCCATGACCGCCCCCGGCCCCCGGCCCAGGCCCCAGCTGCTGAAGGTCCAGAACTTCAACGTCACCGCCGACGGCATCGCCGCCGGCGAGGACCAGTCCCTCGAACGCCCCTTCGGCCACGTCGACCCGGCCAGGCTCTTCGCCTGGGGCGGCGCCACCGCCAGCTGGCCCACCCGCACCGATCCGGGCGGCAGCCGCGGCCTGGACGACTACATGGTCCGCGACTTCTCGCACGGCATCGGCGCCGAGATCATGGGCCGCAACAAGTTCGGTCCCCTGCGCGGCCCCTGGCGGGACGAGGAGTGGAAGGGGTGGTGGGGCGAGGAGCCGCCGTTCCACACCCCCGTCTTCGTCCTCACCCACCACCCGCGCCCGTCCTTCACGCTCTCCGACACCACCTTCCACTTCCTCGACGCCGACCCGGCGACCGCGCTGGAGCGCGCGAAGGAGGCGGCGGAGGGGAAGGACGTCCGCCTCGGCGGCGGGGTGACGACGGTCCGCGAGTTCCTGGACGCGGACCTCGTCGACACCCTCCACGTCGCCGTCTCGCCCGTGAAGCTCGGTACCGGCCTCAAGCTCTGGGACTCGCCCGAGGAGCTCACCGACCGCTTCCACCTGGACGTCGTGCCCAGCCCGAGCGGAGTCACCCACCACCTCTTCTGGCGGAAGTGACCGCTCCCGCGCCGGGTGCCGGGCGGAGACCCGCTCCCGCGCCGGGTGCCGGGCGGAGACCCGCTCCCGCGTCGGGTGTCAGGCGGAGACCCGGCGCAGCACCCGCAGCGAGTCCGTGACCGAGACCTCCTCGAAGTCCCCGGACTCAAGGGCGCGCAGATAGATCCGGTACGGCGCCTGGCCGCCGTCCGCCGGGTCCGGGAACACGTCGTGGATCACCAGCAGGCCCCCGGGGGCGACCCTGGGGGACCAGCCCTCGTAGTCGTTCGTCGCGTGCTCGTCGGTGTGCCCGCCGTCGATGAAGACGAGCCCGAGCTCCCCGGCCCACACCTTCGCGACCTGCGGGCTGCGCCCCACCACCGCGATCACGTGCTCCTCCAGGCCCGCCTTCCGCAGCGTCCGCCGGAAGGTCGGCAGCGTGTCCATCGCCCCGACCTCCGGGTCCACCACGGTCGGGTCGTGGTACTCCCACCCCGGCTGCTGCTCCTCGCTGCCCCGGTGGTGGTCCACGGTCACCGCGACCGTCCCCGCCCGCCGTGCCGCGTCCGCGAGCAGGATCGTGGAGCGCCCGCAGTACGTGCCGACCTCCAGGAGCGGCAGCCCGAGCCCGCCGGCCTCGGCCGCCGCCGCGTACAGCGCCAGCCCCTCGCCGACGGGCATGAACCCCTTCGCGGCCTCGAACGCGGCAAGGATCTCGGGACTGGGCTCGGACATGGCGGTCTCCTACTGGCGAGTAGTACGTCGGTACGGGCGCCCATCGTGCCCTACCCGTCGCACGCGAACCACACCGTCCCGGGGCGGGGCTCCGTTAGGCTCGCCGCGGGCGGCCGCCCACCCGGCGCAGGCCCGTCCGCGCCGGCCGTACCGCGTCATGGGGGAACGCCATGGAGACCGACCCGACACCGGCGGCAGCGGGCCCCGGGCGTACGGCCGCGAGGAAGGCCGCCTGGACCGCGGCGCTCGCCTACGTCCTCGGTGCGGCGCTGCACCTGTACGGGCTCTCGTACGTGTCCTTCGTCCAGCCGGAGGACGCCTGCTGGTTCAAGGCCGGGCACATGGCGACGCCGGACTCCAGCGGCGCGCTGCCGGTGAGTCTCGTCTGCGCGGGCGAGGAGATCGTCCCGTGGTGGCTGAACCCGGGGCTGGGCGTGCTCGCGGTGACCGCCGTCGGGGCGACCGTCGCCGCGATCGTCCTGAGGGTCAGGCGCCGGTAGGGGCGAGGCGGAGGGTCCAGGTGTCGACCGTGTAGCGGATCGGAGGGGCGGCGCTCGGCTCCGCGAAGGTCGCGACGAGGCGCGTCCCGTCCCGGCGCAGGGTCCGTATCGTCCGCGAGTCGGCGAGCGGCGTCAGTTCGGCCAGGTCGGTCGTGCCGAGGTCCCGGTCCACCGCGCGGAGCACGTGCCCGTCGAGGACCAGGAGGGTTCCGTCGGGGAGGACGACCGGTCTCGGGGGCTGGGGGTCGGTCAGGGCGGGGCCGGGGGTGACGACGCCGCCGGGGAGGAGCCGTACGACCCGGCCCCGGGTCGGGATGCGCCGGTCGGCCTCCACGACCCGGACGCCGCTGCCGACGACGTAGTGCCCGTACGAGGGCCAGCGGTCCGTCTCGGCGCCGTCCCGGTCGTACGCGCGGGTCTCGAAGATCCCGTAGCCCTCCAGTCCGAGCAGGAACCGTCCGCCACCGCGCGCCGCCCCCCGCTCGCCGCGCAGTTCGGCGACGAGCCGGCCGGTGGTGAGGTCGAGCAGGAGCGCGGGGCCGAGGAAGCCCCACGGCGTGTACTCGAGGGAGTCCGTGGTGACGAGCACCCGCCCGCCGGAGACGTGCGCGGCGTTGGGGCGGCCGGAGAAGGCGTGGGTCCAGAGGGTGCGGCCCCCGGAGTCGACGCCGGTCACCGCGCCGTGGCCGCCGTGGACGGCGATCCCGTCCCGGGAGGCCAGCGGTTCGCCGGCCTCCCGGGCCCGCTCGAAGGGGGGCGGGCCCTCCGCCCGCCGGTGGCCGACGACCTCCGCGCGCCATGCTCCGATGCTCGTCATGCCGGGAGGGTAGCGCCCGCGCGTCCCTACGACAGTCCGTCCCGCCCCAGCCATGACGGCCTGACGGGCACCCCGTCCGCGTACCGCTCCACGTCCGGCTCCGGTGCCGGCGCCGGTATCGGCTCCGACTCCGGTTCGCGCTCCGGCCGGTGCTCCGGCTCCCGCGCCGCCGGCTCGGGCGCGGCGGAGTCCTCCAGGAGTTCCGCCAGCGTGAAGCGGGTGACGTACGACTGCCAGGCCCCGTCGACGACGAGCAGGAAGCCGTCCGCCTGGCGGAGGAGCCGCCGGCGCTTGGGACTCAGGGGGTGGGTGGGCGTGAAGTCCCGCGCCCGCCGCTCCAGTTCCCGGAGGGCCTCCTCGCGCTCCCCGGTGATCTGCGCCACCACGGAGGCCTCGGTGTGCTTGCGCTCCCCGAGCCCCACGGTCATCTCCACGACCAGTCCCCAGGTGGTCACGGCCGGGCCCCCGCGAGGACGGCCCGCAGCTCCCGCACCCCGGCCTGCCACGTCTCGTCCCCCGACTCCTCCCACAGTTCGAGGAGTTCGGACGGTTCGGCGAGCACGCGGTCGAGGGCGGCCACGGCCTCCGCCCGCAGCTCCGCCGGCAGCACCCCCAGCGGCTTCTTCGGTCCGTACGAGGTCGTGACCGGCTCCCCGCCCGGGCACTGCGCCGCCACCAGCGCCGCCGAGGCGACCGCCTCCATGGACAGGTCCGCGTCCAGGTAGTCCTCGCCGGTCCCGGTCACCTCCCGGAACGCCGTCAGCAGCACCTCGGCCTTCCTCCCGTCGGCGGCCTCGTCCACCCGGTACGAGAAGTCCGCCGCCGTGTCGTTGTCGAACGGTCCGATGTCCCAGGTCCCCATGGCGTGCGTGCCTTCCTCGTCGGTGGTGCGCGGTTCCCGTCATCGTGACAGGGGGCTCTGACAGCGGGCCCGGGCGAGGCGGTTCAGTCGCCCCGCACGCGTGCGTGCAGGTGCATGTCGTGGGGGCCGTCGTCGTGCACCGCGGCCTTGCGCTTGGTGCCCTCCAGGGGGAAGCCGGCCTTCCTGGCGACCCCGCAGGACGCGTCGTTGTGGACCGAGTGCTCCAACTCCAGGCGGTGGAAGCCGATCTCGTCCAGGGCCCAGGCGGCGAGGGCGGTCACGGCGCGGGTCGCCACTCCGGCGCCCCGGGCGGCCGGCAGCACCCAGTAGGCCACGAAGGCGACGCCGTCGTCGAAGTCCAGGCCGCGCAGGGCGATCCTGCCCAGGACCTCCCCGTCCCCGCCGGCGACCGCCCAGTGGGCGCCCTTCTCCTCCGCCCAGTCCCGGCGGTAGCCGTCGAACCAGTCGGCGATCTGCGCCTCGGAGGTGGGGCGGCGCGTGTGCCAGCGGCGCAGCCCGGCGTCCTCGTACGCGGAGAGGAAGACCGGCGCGTCGGCCCGTTCCCAGGGGCGCAGCAGCAGGCCCCCCGCGGCGGGGAGGACGGGCTGCGGCCGGGTGGACAGGGCGCCGGTCTCGATGACGGGCGGCGTCGACAGGGTGCGGGTCATGAGCCACATGATCGCCCGCTGGTACCCGCGGGCGCCATCAGTTGCTGTGGGCGGTGATGTCGCCGAGGGCGGTGGTGGCGTGGATGGTGAGGGGGGTGCCGGTGCCGTGGGTGTTCTGGAGGGTGTTGGCGATGCGGCCGAGGGTGGTGCCGGCGTCGAGGGTGGCGGTGGTGGAGCGGGCGGCGCCGATGGTGATGGAGCCGGCCTGGGTGTCGAGGCGGACGGTGCCGCCGGTGGCCTGGGTGATGCGCAGGTCGCCGCGGGTGGTGGTGAGTTCGGCGTCGCCGTGGAGGTGGCCGAGGGTGATGTCGCCGTCCTGGAGGGTGAGGTGGGCGGTGCGGGCCTCGTCGAGCTTGACGGGGCCCTGGGCGGCTTCGAAGGTGACGTCGCCGAGCCGTCCGACGCCGCGCAGGTCGGCGGCGGCGGCCTTGGCCCGGACGGAGGAGTCGGCGGGGAGCTGGACGGTGATCTCGACGGATCCGGTGGCGCCGAAGAGCTGGTTTCCGGTCTCGGGGGCGGTGATGTCCAGGACGCCGTCGGCGAAGGAGACGGTGGTGGTCTCGGCGGCCTTCACGTCGCGGGACTTGGCGGGGTTGGCGGGGCGGATGTCGACGGTGACGTCGGCGCGGTCGGCGGCGATGAGGCGCAGGTGGCCGGCCGGGATGGCGACGACGGCGGCGATCGGGGCGGTGGCGGCGAAGGTGCGCATGGTTTCTGCTCCTGTGGAGTGGTGAGTCCGTCGGTGTTTCCGACATGGGAAAAGCTACGTTGCTTTCCAATCCTCGGCAACACTCTCGTTGCGCAAGAATGGCATCACTACAGGTCAGAGCAGTTATTTCGTTGCAATGGAAGAAAGATTGACGCAACGGCATATGCCAGCACGTTGCAATGGCGGTGCAGTGAACGCTATGCTGGCGGCGTCACGCACGGATGAAGGAGAACGCGATGCCGGGAGGCAGGCTCACTCAGCAGGAACGCCAGCAGATCGCGCTGGGGCTGGCCGACGGGCTCGCCTACGCGGAGATCGGCCGGCGGCTCGACCGCCCCACCTCCACCGTCACCCGCGAGGTGATGCGCAACGGCGGTCCCACCGCCTACCGCCCCGACCTGGCGCACCGCGCCACCGAGGGCCGGGCCCGGCGCCGCCGGCCCGGTGGCGGCGACGCGGCACCGGCCGTGCGGGCGGACGGGCGGGACGCGGCGGCCGTCCGCGACTACGAGGAGGCCTTCGCCACCGTCTTCATGCAGGGCGGTCTCCCCAAGATGACGGCCCGCGTCCTCGCCGCCCTCTACGCCACCGACGCGGGCAGCCTCACCGCCGGCGAGCTCGGCGAGCGGCTCCAGGTCAGCGCGGGCTCCATCTCCAAGGCCATCGCCTTCCTGGAGGGCCAGAGCCTCATCCGCCGCGAGCGCGACGACCGCCGTCGTGAGCGGTACATCGTCGACGACGAGCTCTGGTACCAGTCGATGATCGCCGCCGCCAAGGCCAACGAGCAGATGGTCGAGATCGCCCGCCAGGGCGTCGCCGTCCTCGGGCCCGGCACCCCCGCGGCCGCCCGCCTGGAGAACGTCGCCCGCTTCATGGACTTCGTCAGCGAGGGGATCGTGCGCGCGGCCGAGCAGGCCCGGGAGATCCTGCTGTCGAAGCCGGCGGGCGCGCTTCCGTCCGGTGCGCCGGACGGCGCGCCGGACGGCGGGTGAGCGCACCGCGGTGCCCGGGGCCGCACGGTATCTGACCTTCCATCAGATTCGGCCTTCCGTCGTAATGGAACGTGTTCTAGTCTGCGCGCCATGGGTATCGCCATCACGCACGAACAGCGGGATCTCGCCCGGTCCGTCCGCGCTTGGCTCACCCGCGCCGCACCGCCCGAGGAACTCCGCCGGTGGCTCGACGCGCCCGAGCCGCCGGCCGGGCGCCCCGGCCACTGGGACGCCGCCGCCGCGCAGGGCCTCCTCGGGATCCACGTACCGGAGGAGTACGGCGGCGGGGGCGGCGGACTCGACGACCTCGCCGTGGTCGTCGAGGAGACCGCCCGCGCCCTCCTCCCCGGCCCCTACCTCCCCTCCGTCCTCGCCGCCGAACTCCTCCACCGCGCGGGCCCCTCGGCGCACGGCGCGCTCCTCGCGGACCTCGCCGAAGGGCGCAGGATCGGCGCCGTCGCCCTCGGCGGCCCCGGCACCCTCACCGCCGTGCGCACCGACACCGGGCACCTCCTCGACGGCACCGCGCCGCCCGTCCTCGGCGCCGCCCAGGCCGACCTGCTCCTCCTCCAGGCCGCCACCGCCGACGGCACCGTCTGGCTCGCCGTGGACGCGCGTCCGGACGGCGGACCCGCCGTCCGCCCGCACGCCTCCGCCGACCCCACCCGGCCCACCGCCGAGGTCACCGCCGCCGCCCTCCACGTGCCGGCCGACCGGACCCTCGCCCTCGACGGCGGGCTCGCGCACGACCTCGCCGCCGTGCTCTTCGCCGCCGACGCCTGCGGCACCGCCGCCCGCGCCGTCGAGACCGCCGCCGAACACGCCCGCACCCGCGAGCAGTTCGGCCGGCCCATCGGACGGTTCCAGGGCGTCAAACACCTCTGCGCCGACATGCTCGTCCGGCTCGAACAGGCCCGCGCCCTCACCTGGGACGCCGCCCGCGCCGCCGACGACCCCGCCCGGCCCCTCGTCGCCGCGCTCGCCGCCGCCACCGCCCTCGACGCCGCCCACACCACCGCCAAGGACTGCGTCCAGATCCTCGGCGGCATCGGCTTCACCTGGGAGCACGACGCCCACCTGCTGCTGCGCCGCGCCCTCGTCGCGCGGCAGCTCCTCGGCACCAGCGACCGGTTCCGGCTCGACGCCCTCCGGCACGCCGCCACCGGACTGCGCCGCGGCCTCCGCCTCGACCTGCCGGCCGCCGCGGAGCCGTACCGCGCCGCCGCCCGCGAGGCCGTCGCCCCCGCCGCCGGACTCGATCCGGCCGCCGCCCGCCGTGTCCTCGCCCCCACGGGCTACGCCGCCCCGCACCTCCCGGAGCCGTACGGCCTCGGCGCGGGCCCGCTCCAACAGCTCGCCGTCCAGCGCGAACTCGACGAGGCGGGCGTCACCGTCGCCGGACTCGGCATCGCCACCTGGGTCGTCCCCTCGCTCCTCGCCCACGGCAGCCCCGCACAGCAGGAACACCACCTCGGGCCCACCCTCCGGGGCGAGCGGCGCTGGTGCCAGCTCTTCTCCGAGCCCGGCGCCGGCTCCGACCTCGCCTCCCTGCGCACCCGCGCCGAACGCGCCGACGACGGAAGCTGGCGGATCACCGGACAGAAGGTGTGGACGAGCGCGGCCCAGTGGGCCGACTACGGCATCCTGCTCGCCCGTACCGACCCCGAAGCCCCCAAGCACCGGGGCCTCACGTACTTCCTCGTCGACATGAGGAACACCCCCGGCATCGACATCCGCCCCCTGAAGGAGATCACCGGCGACTCCCTCTTCAACGAGGTCTGGTTCGACGGCGCCGTCCTCCCGGCCGACGCCGTCGTCGGCGAGGTGGACGACGGCTGGCGGGTCGCCCGCAACACCCTCGGCAACGAACGCGTCCACATGGCCGACCAGGTCGTCTTCGACACCGGCCTCGAAGCGCTCATCAAGGCGTCCGCCGAGGCCGACGGCTCCGTCCGGGTCCGCACCGGCGCCCTCCTCGCCGAGGCCCACGCGCTGGCCTGCATCGGCCTGCGCACCACCCTCCTCCAGGTGTCCGGACTCGAACCGGGCGCGGGCGCCAGCGTCCGCAAGCTCGTCCAGACCCTCCACCAGCAGAAGACCGCCGAACTCGCCCTCGAACTCCTCGGCCCCGACGGCGCCGTGCGCGAGGGGACCGGCGCGGCGGCCGTCCACGGCTTCCTCATGTCCCGCTGTCTGACCATCGCGGGCGGCACCACACAGGTACAGCTCAACGTCGTCGCCGAGCGGCTGCTCGGCCTCCCCAGGGACTGAGAGGGCACGCCATGAAGTCGTACGTCGTCGGTGTCGGCATGACCAGGTTCGAGAAGCCCGAGACCCGTGACTGGCAGTACTGGGACATGGCCCGCGAGGCCGGCACCGCCGCCCTCGCCGATGCCGGGATCCCGTACGAGAGCGTCGAACAGGCCGCCGTCGGCTACTGCTTCCAGGCGTCCACCGCCGGACAGCGGGCCGTCTACGAACTCGGCCTCACCGGTCTGCCCGTCTACAACCTCAACAACAACTGCGCCACCGGCTCCACCGCCCTCATGACCGCCCGCCAGTTCGTCGAGGGCGGCATCGCCGACTGCGTCCTCGCCCTCGGCTTCGAGAAGATGAGCAGGGGGTCCCTCGGCGGCGGAGCGGGCGGCGCCGGAGACCTCGGGGCCTCACCCGTCGCCCGGCACTACGGCATCATGGCCGCCGCCCACGGCTTCGAGGCCTCCCCGCCCACCGCGCAGATCTTCGGCAACGCCGCCCGCGAGCACATGGAGCGGTACGGCACCACCGAGGCGCAGCTCGCCGCCGTCGCCGCCAAGAACCACCTGCACTCCTCCCGCAACCCCCGCGCGCAGTTCCGGGACGTCTACACGGTCGACGAGGTCCTCGCCGCGAAGACCGTGCACCGCCCGCTCACCAGGCTCCAGTGCTCGCCCACCTCCGACGGCGCCGCCGCCGCCCTCGTCGTCTCCGAACGCTTCGTCGCCGCGCACGGCCTGGAGGGACGGGCCGTGGAGATCGCCGCGCAGGCCATGACCACCGACACCGGGGAGTCCTTCGCCTCCGGCTCCTGCATCGACGCCGTCGGCCGGCCGATGTCACGGGAGGCGGCCCGGAAGGTGTACGAGGCCTCGGGCCTCGGCATCGAGGACGTCGACGTCGTCGAGCTCCACGACTGCTTCTCCGTCAACGAACTCCTCACCTACGAGGCCCTCGGCATGTGCGAGGAGGGCGCCTCCGGCAAGCTCGTCGAGTCCGGCGCCACCACCTACGGCGGACGGTGGGTGGTCAACCCCTCCGGCGGCCTCATCTCCAAGGGCCACCCGCTCGGCGCCACCGGCCTCGCCCAGGCCGCCGAACTCGTCTGGCAGCTGCGCGGCGAGGCCGCCGACCGCCAGGTCGCCGGCGCCCGCGTCGGCCTCGCCCACAACATCGGCCTCGGCGGCGCGGCGGTGGTGACCCTCCTGCGCAGGTCGTAGGTCTCTTTCCGCATGTACGGGGCGGAGCCCGTCTGCGACCATGACAGCCATGCCGCAGACCGACTCCGCCGCCGGATCCCTCACGACCCGCGCCCCCGTACGCGCCCCCCGCCCCTGGCTCGTCGTCCTCGTCGCCTGTGCCGGGCAGTTCCTCGTCGTCCTCGACGTGTCGGTCATGAACGTGGCCCTGCCCTCCCTCAAGGCCGACCTCGGCCTCGGCACCCTCGGGCTCCAGTGGGTGCTCAACGCCTACGCGATCGCCTTCGCCGGCTTCATGCTGCTCGGCGGCAGGGCGGCCGACCTGTACGGGCGCAAGACCATGTTCCTGGCGGGCCTCGGCCTCTTCACCGCCGCCTCGGTCGTCGGCGGCCTCGCCCCCGAGGGCGCCTATCTGATCGGCGCGCGGGCCGCGCAGGGCCTGGGAGCAGCGGCGCTCTCCCCGGCCACCCTCACCCTCGTCACCTCCGCCGTCCCCGCCGGCGCCGCCCGCACCCGGGCCATCGCCACCTGGACGGCGGTCGGCGCGGCCGGCGGCGCCGCGGGCGGCTTCGTCGGCGGCCTCCTCGTCGACCTGCTGAACTGGCGCTGGGTCCTCCTCGTCAACGTCCCCCTCGGCATCCTCATCCTGGCCGCCGCCGCGCTCTGGCTCCGCGAGGGCCGGACCGCCTCCGGCCGCCGCCTGGACCTGCCGGGCGCGGTCCTCGTCACCGGCGGCCTGGCCACCCTCGCGTACGGCATCGTGCAGACCGAGATGGCCGGCTGGACCTCCGCCGCGACCCTCCTGCCGCTCCTCGGCGGCCTCGCCCTCCTCGCCGTCTTCGTCGCCGTGGAGAAGCGGACCGGGGAACCCCTCGTCCCGCTCGGGATCTTCCGCAACCGTGCCGTGTCCGCCGCCAACGCCGGGATCATGCTGTGCGGCTCCAGCTCCTTCGGCATGTGGTTCTTCATGACCGTGTACGCCCAGAACGTCCTCGGCTACACCCCGCTGCAGGCCGGGCTCGCCCTCGTCCCCAGCTCGCTCGCCGTCCTGGTCGGCTCCAAGGCCGCACCCCGCCTGATGGCCGTCACCGGCGCCCGCGCCCTCGCCCTCGCCGGCATCCTCGCGGCGGCCGCGGGCTTCGCCTGGCAGTCCACCCTGACCGCGGACGGCACCTTCCTCACCACGATCCTCGGCCCCGGCATCCTCATGATGGCCGGCATCGGCCTGGCGACCACGCCCCTCGCCACCCTCGCCACCTCCGGCGCCGCCCCCGGGGACGCCGGCCTCGTCTCCGGCCTGGTCAACACCTCCCGGACGATGGGCGGCGCCCTCGGCCTCGCCCTGCTGACCACGGTCGCGGCCGCCGCCACCCCCTCGGTCGCCTCCTGGGGCGAGCCGGACCCGTCCTCCCTGGTCCCGGGCTACGCGGCGGCCTTCCGCGTCTCCACCGGCATCCTCCTCCTGGCCGCCGCCCTGATGGCCCTCTGGCTGCCCCGCGGGACGAAGCGGAGGGACGTCTCCTAGGCGCTTCCTCCGGATTCCGCCGGCCCGACCCGGAAGGGACGGCCTAGAGCCAGCCCTGCTGCCGCGCGGCCCTGGCCGCCTCCAGCCGGTTGCGCGTGCCGGTCTTCCCGATCGCGGACGACAGGTAGTTCCGCACCGTCGACTCCGACAGGTGCAGCCGGCCCGCGATGTCGGCGATCGTCGCCCCGTCCACCGCCGCCGACAGGGCCTCCCGCTCACGGGCCGTCAGCGGGTTCGGCCCCGCGCCGAGCGCGGCGGCGGCGAGCGCCGGATCGATCACGGTCTCGCCGCGCAGCACCTTCCGGATCGCCTCCGCCAGCTCCTCCACCGGCCCGTCCTTCACCAGGAAGCCGGCCGCGCCCGCCTCCATCGCCCGCCGCAGGTACCCGGGCCGTCCGAAGGTCGTCAGGATCAGCACCCGGCAGTCCGGCACCTCGTCGCGCAGCCCGGCCGCCGCGTCGAGCCCCGACCGCCCCGGCAGCTCGATGTCGAGCAGGGCCACGTCGGGCCGTGCCAGCAGCGCCCGGTCCACGATCTCGTCCCCCCGCCCGACCTGGGCGACGACCTCGATGTCCGGCTCCATCCCGAGCAGCAGCGCGAGCGCCCCGCGCATCATCCCCTGGTCCTCCGCGAGGAGCACCCGAATCGACTTCACCGGCCGGTGGTCCTGAGGCATCTCGTCCACATCCGAAGCCTAGGTCCTGTGCGGCGGTTCCGGCCCGACGGGACCGCCCTCGGCCGCCGGGAGTTCGGCCGTCAGGCGGAAGCCGCCGCCCGGGGCCCGGGCCGTCGTCAGGGTGCCGCCGGCCGCCGCCAGGCGCTCGGTCAGGCCGCGCAGGCCACTGCCGGAGAGGGCGGGGGAGGGGCCCCGGCCGTCGTCGGTGACGGTGAGGCGGGCCCGCTCCGGGCCGCTCCTCACGGCGATCTCGCAGCGGGTGGCGGCCGCGTGCCGGACCACGTTCGTCACCGCCTCCCGCACCACCCAGCCGAGCAGCGCCTCCGCCGCCGGGCCGAGCGGCGGGCCCGAGCGCCGTACCACCGCCTCCACGTCCGCGGAGGCGAGCGCGTCCCGGGCCCGGTCCAGCTCCGTGCCGAGACTGCCCTCGCGGTAGCCGGTCACCGCCTCCCGGATCTCGGTGAGCGCCTGCCGGCCCACCGACTCGATGTCGGTGATCTGCCCGAGCGCCGCGGCCGGGTCGCGCGGCACGAGCCGCCTGGCCGCCTCCGACTTCACCACGATCACCGACAGGGTGTGGCCCAGCAGGTCGTGCAGGTCGCGGGAGAAGCGCAGCCGCTCCTGTTCCACCGCCGCCCGGGCCAGCTCCTCGCGGGTGGCGCGCAGTTCGCCGACGGTCTCGTTCAGGGCGAGGATCGCCGCCGTCACCATCGTCGAGATGAAGGTCCCGTACACGATCCCGATCGAGTCCCAGTCGTCCCGCCAGAAGGTGACGGCGCCGACCGCCACGACCAGGGGGAGGGTCAGGAGGCGCAGCTGGCGTCCGCCGCGTGCCACCGCCCCCAGCGCCAGCCCGAGCAGCGGGAAGAGCAGCAGCCACTCGCGGCCGTAGCCGATCGCGAGGGCGAAGGTGACGGCGGCGAGCGCGCCCAGCAGGGCCCAGGTGGTCGTGGTCTCGCGGCGGGCCCGGTCGAAGGCGCGGAAGACGATCGCGATGTACAGCGTGTTGAAGGTCAGCAGGCCGGCCATGCCCAGCCAGGGGTTGGCGGCCTCGCCGCTGACGAGGTGGGAGAGCGAGCCCATCCCCATCAGCAGCCACGGCAGGAGGCTGAGCCCGCTCGGGCCGCGCTCCTCCCGGGTCTCGCACCGCTTCCGCCACCGGATCCTCATCGCGGGCCCCCCGTCATGCCGTCCGTGCGGAACGACGGTACGAGACCGCCGCGTAGCCGCCGAAGAGCGCCGCCCAGCCGGCGAGCACCGCCAGGGCCGCCGCTCCGGGCGCCCGTCCGTCGGCCAGCGCCGCCGCCACCTCCGCGAAGCGGTTCGTGGGCGTCCAGGAGGAGACCGACGCCAGCCAGCCGGGGAAGAGCGCGACGGGGAACCACAGGCCGCCGACGACGGCCAGGCCGAGGTTGCAGGCCACGTTCACCACGCCGGCCGTCTGGGCCGACAGCCGGTAGCCGTTGCCGAGTCCGAGCAGGGTGAAGGGGAGCGAGCCGAGCCAGAGCGCGACCGCCACCGCCGCCCAGTGCGCGGGGGACATCCGGACGTCGTTGCACACCCCGCCCGCCAGCAGGATGGCGGCGATCGCGGGCAGCACCACGACCGTGCCGGTCAGGGCGCGCCCGGTGACGACCCGGCGCGGGGTCATCGGGGTGATCCGCAGCTGTCGCAGCCAGCCGGTGGACTTGTCCTCGGCGACCCCGGTGCCGAGGGAGAGGGCCGCGCCCATCGCCCCGTACGCGGCCATCCCCACCATCGCGACCGTCTTGTACGCGGTGTCGTCCTGCCCGCCGAGGTTGGTGAAGAGCAGGTACATCATGACGGGGACGCCGATGGTGGAGATGACGAAGCCGGGGTCCCGCAGGGTGCGACGGGTCTCCAGGCCGACGTAGGCGGCGGTGGTCGACAGGATCGGGGTGCTCATCGGCTCGGCTCCGGTTCCGGGGCGGTGGCCCGCTGGGCGCGGGTGAGGGAGAGGAAGGCGTCGTTGAGGGTGAGCGGGGCCACCTCCAGGCCCCGGATCGCGTCCCGTGCGGCCAGGGCCCGCACGGTCGCGTCGGAGTCGTCGGTGCGGAGCCGGGCGCGGTCGCCGCGGATCTCGGTCTCGGTGACCCCGGGGAGTCCGGAGAGGTACGCGGACGGGGCGCCGCCCAGGTCGAGCGAGACGATCGCTCCGCCGGCCGCCCGCTTCAGCTCCTCGGGCGTGCCGTCGGCGACGACCCGGCCGCCGTCGAGGACGACGATCCGGTCGGCGAAGGAGTCCGCCTCCTCCAGGTAGTGGGTGGAGAACAGGACGGTGTTGCCCCGCCGGGCGTAGCCGCGCATCGCCTCCCAGAACTCGCCCCTGGCCTCGACGTCGAGGGCGGAGGTCGGCTCGTCCAGGACGATCAGCTCGGGGTTGCCGGCCAGCGCGACGGCGAACCGGACCCGCTGGGCCTGGCCGCCGGAGAGGCGGTCCACCCGGCGGTCGGCGAGGGCGGTGAGCCCGGCGAGGGCGAGGGCGTCCGCCACGGGCATCGGCCGGGGGTAGGTCCGGGCGACGAAGCCGACGAGCTCGCGGACGGTGACGCGGGAGACCGCGCGGCCCTCCTGGAGCATCGCCCCGACCCGGCCCGCGAGGACGGCCTCCTCGGGGGTGCCGCCGAGGAGGGAGATCCGTCCGCCGTCGGGGGTGTCGAGGCCGAGCAGCAGGCCGATGGCGGTGGACTTCCCGGCGCCGTTGCGTCCCAGCAGGGCGAGGGTCTCGCCGCGCCGGACGGTGAGGTCCACGCCGTCGGCGGCCCGGACGGGGCCGTAGCTCTTGGTGACCGCCTCGAAGACGGCCGCGGGTTCCTTCGTCATGGACCCGACGGTACGGAGCGGGCGGCCCCTTCCGGCAGGAGCGCGCGTACGGTCCCGGCGGTGACAAATGTCCTGGGTGGCCCCGCGCTCCCCGTTTCTGACGTACCGTCAGGAGTGTGGCGTACGAGGGTTCCCAACGCCCCGCCCCTCCGCTATACATGGGGGACACCGAACTGGAACGCGTTCTATATCGGCGCGTACGGGACGGTTCCCGCACGGCCTCGGCGTGACCGACGGTGCGGACGGTCGCGCCGAGGTCCTCCACTCCAAGGACCTCCAAGGAGCAGCAAGTCGATGCCCATTGACCCCGCCAAGGCCCTCGCCGCCGAACCCCGCAGCGCCGAGATCGCCTGGGACCACAAGGACGTCCAGCTCTACCACCTCGGCCTCGGCGCCGGCAGCCCCGCCACCGACCCGGCCGAGCTGCGCTACACCCTCGAATCCCGGCTCCACGTGCTGCCCAGCTTCGCCACCGTCGCCGGCGCCGGCATGGGGGTCGTCGGCGGACTCTCCGCCCCCGGCATCGACATCGACCTCGCCGCCGTCCTCCACGGCGGCCAGTCGATCACCCTCCACCGACCGCTGCCCACCGGCGGCCGGGCCGTCTCCACCTCCCGCGTCGCCGCCGTGTACGACAAGGGCAAGGCCGCCATCCTGGTGCTGCGCTCCGAGGCCACCGACGACGAGGGCCCGCTGTGGACCTCCGACGCCCAGATCTTCGTCCGCGGCGAGGGCGGCTGGGGCGGCGACCGGGGCCCCTCCGAACGGCTCGAACTCCCCGACCGGGCACCGGACCGGACCGTCGAGCGGACCGTCCGCGAGGACCAGGCGCTGCTCTACCGCCTCTCCGGCGACTGGAACCCGCTCCACGCCGACCCCGACTTCGCCAAGCTCGCGGGCTTCGACCGGCCGATCCTGCACGGCCTGTGCACCTACGGCATGACGCTCAAGGCGGTGGTCGACACGGTGCTCGACGGCGACGTCGCCCGGGTCCGCGCCTACCGCACCCGCTTCGCCGGGACCGTCTTCCCGGGCGAGACCCTGCGCATCCGGATGTGGGCCGGCGACGGCCGCGTCCAGGTGACGGTCACGGCCGTGGAGCGCGACGACGCCCCGGTCCTCGCCGACACCCTCGTCGAACACGCCTGATCACGCCTGATCCGCCACGCTGATGGGAGCCGCACCATGCGCGCAGCCGTACTGCACGAGATCGGCCAGGACAAACTGGAGGTCCTCGACGACGTCGAGGCGGTGGGCTTCGGCCCGGGCAGGGTGCGGATCCGGGTGCGGGCCACCGGCCTGTGCCACTCGGACGTCTCCGCCATGAGCGGCGTCCTGCCGCAGCCCGCGCCGTTCATCCCCGGCCACGAGGGCGCCGGCGAGATCCTCGACGTCGGCGACGGCGTCACCGGACTGAGCGCCGGACAGCGGGTCCTGCTCTGCTGGCTGCCCGCCTGCGGCAGCTGCGCCGCCTGCAAGCGCGGCCAGACCCAGCTCTGTCTCGCCGGCTTCATGAACGCCGGCATCCCCAACTTCAGGCGCCCCGGCGGGGACGTCTTCGGCTTCGCCGGCACCGGCACCTTCGCCGAGGAGGTCGTCGTCGACGCCGGCTGCGCCGTCCCGATCCCGGACGACGTGCCCTTCGACATCGCCGCCCTCATCGGCTGCGGGGTCACCACCGGCCTCGGCGCCGCCATCAACACCGCCAAGGTGGAGGCCGGTTCCTCGGTCGCCGTCATCGGCTGCGGCGGCGTCGGCATCTCCGCCATCCAGGGCGCCCGGCTCCAGGGCGCCGCCGAGATCGTCGCCGTCGACCCCGTCGAGTCCCGCCGCGAGGCCGCGCTCCGCTTCGGCGCCACCGAGGCCGTCGCCCCCGAGGCGCTGGCCGACGCCAAGCAGCGGATCACCGCCGGCGAGGGCTTCGACTACGTCTTCGAGGTCGTCGGCAAGTCCGCCACCGCGCGGACCGCCTACGAGACGACCCGGCGCGGCGGCACCCTCTGCGTCGTCGGCGCCGGCGCCATGGACGACAACCTCCAGCTCAACATGTTCGAGCTGTTCTTCGACGAGAAGCGGATCCTGCCCTCCATGTACGGCGGCGGTGACGTGCTCCGGTCGTACGAGCGGGCCATCGCCCTCTGGCGGGCCGGCCGCATCGACCTGGAGTCGCTGATCACCCACCGGGTCCCGCTGGCGAACATCAACGAGGCCCTGGAGCAGATGCGGACCGGCACGTCCCTCCGCACCTGCGTCGAGATCTGAGAGGACCCCCGTCATGTCACTGCCGCTCGAAGGGCTGAGCGCGATCGTCACCGGGGCCGGGCGCGGCCTCGGCCGTGCCGAGGCGCTCGAACTCGCCCGGCTCGGCGCCGCCGTCGTCGTCAACGACTACGGACAGCCCGGCCGGGACGGGTCCGGGGACGCGTCGGCCACCCCCGCCGAGGAGGTGGCCGCCGAGATCACCGGGGCCGGCGGCCGGGCCGTCGCCCACCTCGGCGACATCTCCGACTTCGAGACCGCGCGCGGCCTGGTCGACCTGGCCGTGGCCGAGTTCGGCAAGCTGGACGTCCTGGTCAACAACGCGGGCATCCTGCGCGACCGGATGGTCTTCTCGATGAGCGAGGAGGAGTGGGACTCGGTCATCCGCGTCCACCTCAAGGGCCACTTCAACACCACCCACTTCGCGGCCGCGCACTGGCGCGGACGGTCCAAGGCGGGGGAGACCGGCGTCTACGGCCGGATCGTCAACACCTCCTCCGAGGCCTTCCTCGCCGGCTCGGCCGGACAGCCCAACTACGCGGCGGCCAAGGGCGGGATCGTCGGCCTCACCACCTCGACGGCGCTCGCGCTCGCCCGGTACGGAGTGACCGCTAACGCCATCTGCCCGCGCGCCCGCACGCGCATGACGGAGGACGTCTTCGCCGGCTTCGCCGAGCCGGCCGCCGAGGACGAGCTCGACCCGCTGTCGCCCGAGCACGTGGCACCGCTCGTCGGCTACCTCGCCTCCCCGGCCGCGGCGCGGGTCAACGGACAACTGCTCGTCGTCCACGGCGGGATGGTCGCCGTCGTCGAACGGCCCCGGGTGGCGGCCAAGTTCGACACCGCCAAGGAAGCCTTCGGCTTCGAGGAGCTGGACGGGCTGCTCAGCCCCTACTTCGCCGAGCGCCCGCCCAACGAGACCTTCGCGGCCGCCGAGGTACTGGGGCTGAAGAAGGGCTGAACCCCGGTCACGGGGGCGGTCACGGGGACGGTGGGGATGGCGAAGGGCCCCGGGGAGCGGCTCCCCGGGGCCCTTCGCCACGCGCGCGGCGCGGTGCCAGTCTCTTATAAACATATCCGAACC
>NZ_JBHTST010000140.1:0-23069 GCF_042794995.1 Streptomyces sp. NPDC056503 | reverse complement strand
GGCGACACACGCCGCCCGCCCCCGCCCGGCACTCCCAACCCGCCAGCGCACACGGCAGTCCCGTACCAAGGAGCACCCATGTCGGCCCCTAGCCTGACCCCGAGCAAGGCGGGGCGTTCCCGCCACTCCCCGCCTCGCCCAGAGGGTCCCGCCGCCCCCGGCGGCGCCTTCGCCAAGAACCTGCGGCGCAACCTGACGGCCCACTCGTTCCTCATCGGCGCCGTCCTCTGTTTCGCCGTCTTCTCCTGGTACCCGATGGTCAGGGAGTTCCTCCTGGCCTTCCAGAAGACCGAGAGCGGCGAGTCCGTCTGGGTCGGACTGGACAACTTCCGCACCGTCTTCAACGATCCGGCCTTCTGGCAGGCCTGGGGCAACACCCTCTGGTACACCGCCCTCGCCCTGGTGCTCGGCTTCCTGGTCCCCTTCGTCCTGGCGATCACGATCAACGAGTTCCAGCACGGCAAGGGATACCTGCGGCTCCTCGTCTACCTGCCCGTGATGCTGCCGCCGGTCGCGGCCGTCCTGCTCTTCCAGTACCTGTACGACCCCGGGTACGGTCTCCTCAACGAGCTGCTCGGCTTCCTCCACCTGCCCGAGCAGCAGTGGCTCCAGGACGCGGACATCGCCATGTTCTCCCTGGTCCTCGCCTCGACCTGGATGAACATGGGCGGCGCCACCCTGATCTACCTCGCCGCGCTCCAGGGCATCCCGGGCGAGCTGTACGAGGCGGCCGAGCTCGACGGCGCCGGCCTCCTCCGCAAGATCTGGCACGTGACGATCCCGCAGACGCGTCTGATCCTCTCGCTGATGCTGCTGATGCAGATCATCGCGACCATGCAGGTGTTCGTCGAGCCGTTCCTGCTCACCGGTGGCGCCGGACCGGAGGGGTCCACGACCACGGTCGTCTACCTCATCTACCAATACGCCTTCAACTTCAACAACTACGGTGCCGCGGCGGCCCTCGGCCTGCTCCTGCTCGTACTGCTCGCCGGCTTCTCGGCGGCGTACGTCAAGCTCAGCCGCGCCGAGGAAGAGTAGGACCGGGAGAACAGCATGTCCACACGCACCCTCATCTCACCGGCCGTGCTCGCCAAGCGTCGCGGCAAGCGCCTCTACTGGGGTGCCTTCGCCCTGGTCACCGGCGGTTTCACCCTGGTGTTCCTCGGCCCCTTGTACTGGCTGGTCTCCAGCGGGTTCAAGGACACCCAGGAAGTCGTCCGGACCCCGCCCACCCTGGTGCCGGAGAGCTTCACCCCGGAGAACTACAGCCGGGCCTGGGAGGTCATGGACCTCTCCTCCCTTCTGTTCAACACCTTCTACTACGCCTTCGGCGCGCTCGCCTTCCAGCTGATCCTCGACGTGGCGGCGGCGTACTCGCTGTCCAAGCTGCGGCCGGTGCTGGGCAAGGCGATCCTCGGCATGATGCTCGCCACCCTGATGATCCCGGCGACCGTCCTCGTCGTCCCCCAGTACCTCACCGTGCTGGACGTTCCGATCGTCGAGCGGAACCTGCTGAACACCCCGTGGGCGATCTGGCTGCCGTCCGTCACCAACGCCTTCAACATCTTCCTGCTGAAGCGCTTCTTCGACTCGATCCCGAAGGAGCTCCTCGACGCCGCGTCGATGGACGGGGCGAGCCCGACGCGGATCCTGTGGTCGATCGTCCTGCCGATCTCCCGGCCGATCCTCGGCGTCGTGTCGATCTTCGCGGTCGTCGGCGTCTGGAAGGACTTCCTCTGGCCGATGCTGACCCTGCCCGACCCGGCGAAGCAGACCCTGAACGTGGGCATCTACTCGCTCTCCAACGGTGTCCCGGTGAACGTCCTCATCGCCGCCCTCACCATCGCCTCCCTTCCCACGCTGATCGTCTTCCTGGTCTTCCAGCGCAACATCATGGGCGGCCTGACCGCCGGCGGCCTCAAGGGCTGACGCAGCCCAGCACCCCGCCCCCATCCTCCGCCGCCGTCCCGAGCCCATCATGTCCCCGCTCCCCGGGACGGCGGCGGAGCACCTCATCCTGCTCGAAAGGACCGTCCCGTGGCAGCCCCCACTCCGTCCCGCACCGCCGACTGGTGGCGCGACGCCGTCATCTACCAGGTGTACCCGCGCAGCTTCGCCGACGGCGACGGCGACGGCACCGGTGACCTCGCGGGCGTCCGGGCGAGACTGCCCCACCTCGCCGGTCTCGGCGTCGACGCCGTCTGGTTCACCCCCTGGTACGCCTCCCCGATGGTCGACGGCGGCTACGACGTCGCCGACTACCGCGCCATCGACCCCGCCTTCGGCACCCTCGACGAGGCCGAGAAGCTCATCGCCGAGGCCACCGAACTCGGCCTGCGCGTCATCGTCGACATCGTCCCCAACCACGTCTCCGACCAGCACGCCTGGTTCCGGGAGGCGCTCGCCGCCGGACCGGGCAGCCCGGCCCGCGAGCGCTTCCACTTCCGGCCCGGCCGCGGCGAGGACGGCGAACTGCCGCCCAACGAATGGCCGTCCCAGTTCTCCGGCAGCACCTGGACCCGTGTCCCCGACGGCGAGTGGTACCTCCACCTCTTCACCCCCGAACAGCCCGACCTCAACTGGTCCCACCCCGACGTCCGCCGCGAACACGAGGAGGTCCTGCGCTTCTGGTTCGAACGCGGCGTCGCCGGCGTCCGCATCGACTCCGCGGCCCTCCTCACCAAGGACCCCGACCTCCGCGACTTCACCGAGGGCGTCGACCCCCACCCGTACATCGACCTCGACGAGATCCACGACGTCTACCGGTCCTGGCGGGCGATAGCCGACGAGTACGGCGGCGTCTTCGTCGGCGAGGTCTGGCTCCCCGACGCCGAGCGCTTCGCCCGCTACCTCCGCCCCGACGAGCTGCACACCGCCTTCAACTTCAACTTCCTCGCCTGTCCCTGGGAGCCGGACCGGCTCCGCCGCACCATCGACGACACCCTCGCCGAACACGCGCCCGTCCACGCCCCCGCCACCTGGGTGCTCTGCAACCACGACGTCACCCGCACCGTCACCCGCTACGGCCGCGCCGACACCGCCTTCGACTTCGCCGCCAAGCGCTTCGGCACCCCCGCCGACCTGGAACTCGGCACCCGCCGTGCCCGCGCCGCCGCCCTCCTCACCCTCGCCCTCCCCGGCTCCGTCTACCTTTACCAGGGCGAGGAACTCGGCCTCCCCGAGGCCGACATCCCGCTGGACCGCATCCAGGACCCCATGCACTTCCGCTCCGGCGGCACCGACCCCGGCCGCGACGGCTGCCGGGTGCCCCTCCCCTGGGAGGCCGAGGCACCCGCGTACGGCTTCGGCGGTACGGATCCCTGGCTGCCGCAGCCCGCCGACTGGGGCCGCTACGCCGCCGACCGGCAGAGCGCCGACCCCGATTCGATGCTCACCCTCTACCGCGCCGCCCTCGCCCTGCGCCGTACCGAAGCCGGCTTCGGCGACGGCGCCCTCGCCTGGCTGTCGGCCCCGGACGGCGTCCTCGCCTTCACCCGCGACCACGGCCTGACCTGCGTCGTCAACCTCTCCGCCGCCTCCGTGGACCTCCCCGCCCACCACGCGCGGCTGCTCGCCAGCGGCCCCCTCGACCCCGCCGGCACCCTCCCCCCGGACACCGCCGTCTGGTTGCGCGGCTGACCGCGGGGCCGCTTCCACGAGCCGCCGTCCGCACCTCACGAGAACGCGGACGGCGGCTCGTGGAAAGACTCCACCGCGCGGCCGAGGCCGCTCAACGCCGACTCCGTCGGCCGCGCCGCGCGGTGGCAGAGGCCGGGACCCTGACCCCCGGCCATGACGGAAGCCCCGTTCCCGTTCCGTGGGGGGCCGGGGGCGGGGCTTCCGTACGCGAGGCGCGGTCTCCGCCCTCAGCCGACACGCCCTCCGCGCGACCGCCGCGGCGATGCCGCGCGCCGCGGGTCCACACCGTCCGAGAAGCGAGCCCAGATGATCCCCAGCCGTGTCCGTCCACGCGTCCGCGCCGGTGCCAGAGCCACCGCCGTCGCCTGCGCCCTCCTCTGTCTCGGCCAGGCCACCGGCGGCCTGGCGGCCGCCTCGCCCGCCGGCCCGTCCCCTGCACCGTCTCCCGCGCCGCCCGTCGTCACCCGCGCCGGACTCGACCCGGCGCTCGTGGCCGGGCGCGGCGCCGACGTCGCCTTCGACGAGCAGGAGGCGGAGAACGCCCGCACCACCGGCACCGTCATCGGCCCGGACCGCACCCCGTACACCCTCCCCTCGGAGGCCTCCGGCCGGAAGGCGGTCCGGCTCGAACCCGGCCGGTACGTCGAGTTCACCCTGCCCCGCGCCGCCAACGCCCTGACCGTCCGCTACAGCATCCCGGACGCGGCCACGGGCGGCGGCATCACCGCACCCCTGGACGTCGCCGTCGCCGGCCGCCACCGCCGCACCATGACCCTGACCTCGCAGTACTCCTGGCTCTACAACCAGTACCCGTTCACCAACGACCCCCAGGCCGACCTGCTCCACCCCGACTGGTGGCTCGCCGAGTGCGCCTGCGTCCCGGCCGCCACCACGCCCGCGCCCACCTTCGACAAGCCCTTCCGGCCCACGCACTTCTACGACGAACAGCGTCTGCGCCTCGGGAAGACGTACCGCGCGGGGGAGAAGGTGCGGCTCACGGTGCCGGCCGACAGCCCCGCCGCCTGGACGGTGATCGACCTGCTCGACACCGAGCTGGTGGCGCCGCCGCACGTCGAGCGCGGCGGGATCGACGTCCGCCTCCTCGGCGCCGACCCCACCGGACGCCGTGACGCGGCCCCCGCCATCGAGCGGGCCATCGCCCTCGCCCGCCGCCTGGACAAGCCCGTCTACCTGCCGCCGGGCACCTTCCGCGTCGACCGGCACATCATCGTCGACGACGTCACGATCGTCGGCGCCGGCAACTGGCACACCGTCCTCAAGGGCCGCCAGGTCGCCCTCGCCGAACCGGCCCCCGACGGCTCGACCCACACCGGCGTCGGCCTCTACGGCAGGCCCGCCGCGGAAGGCGGCAGCAGCGACGTCCATCTGCGCGGCTTCGCCGTCGAGGGCGACGTCCGCGAGCGGATCGACACCGACCAGGTCAACGCCATCGGCGGCGCGATGAACGACTCCACCGTCGACGGCCTCTACCTGCACCACACCAAGGTCGGCCTCTGGTTCGACGGCCCCATGCGGAACGTGCGGGTCACGAACAACGTCGTCACCGACCAGATCGCCGACGCCCTCAACTTCCACACCGGCGTCACCGACTCCCTCGTCCGGAACAACTTCGTCCGCAACTCCGGCGACGACGGCATCGCCCTCTGGTCCGAGAAGACCGCCGACGCCCGCAACACCATCGCCCGCAACACCGTCCAGTCACCCACCCTCGCCAACGGCATCGCCGTCTACGGCGGCACGGACACCACCGTGACCGGCAACCTCGTCGCCGACCCCGTACGCGAGGGCAGCGGGCTCCACGCCGGCGCCCGCTTCGGCGCCGAACCCTTCACCGGCACCCTCCGGTTCACCGACAACACCACGGTCCGCGCCGGCACCCTCGACCTCAACTGGAGGATCGGCCTCGGCGCCCTCTGGTTCTACGCCCTGGACGGCTCCATCGACGCCGACGTCCGGGTCACCGGGGACCACTACCTCGACTCCACCCACAACGCGATCATGCTGGTCAGCGAGTACGGCGTGAAGGACCGCCACGACATCCCGTCGGTCCACTTCAAGGACATCCGCGTCGACGGCACCGGCAACTCCGTCCTCAGCGCCCGTACGAAGGGCTCCGCCACCTTCGAGAACGTCGACGCCCGCAACGTCGGAGCCGTCGGCGTCAACAACTGCGGATCCTTCAACTTCCCCGCCACCGGCTCCGAGTTCGGCCTCACGGACCGCGGCGGGAACGACGGCGGCTGGCTCGCCCCCTGGCTGCTCCCCAACACCCTCACCTGTGACGACCGGCCGCCGGTCGTCGCGCCCCCGGCCCCCGCGCCCTGGTCCTGACCCGACGGGGCGGGCGCGGATCGCGCTCGCCCTTCCGGGTCGTGCCGCGCCTCGTTCACTTACGGCAAAAAGAACGCCTTCAACCGCGAACTGGCGCAACTGTCTTGCATTATTTGCGCTAGACTTGCGTTCATGACGCGACGACTTGCTCAAGTGGCGAAGAAGGTGGGGGTCAGCGAGGCGACGGTGAGCCGTGTCCTCAACGGCAAGCCCGGGGTCTCCGAGGCGACCCGGCAGTCCGTGCTGACGGCGCTCGACGTGCTCGGCTACGAACGGCCGACGCAGCTGCGCGGCGAACGGGCCAGACTCGTCGGCCTCGTCCTCCCGGAGCTCCAGAACCCGATCTTCCCGGCCTTCGCCGAGGTCATCGGCGGGGCGCTCGCCCAGCAGGGGCTGACCCCGGTGCTCTGCACCCAGACCAAGGGCGGTGTCTCCGAGGCCGACTACGTCGAACTGCTGCTCCAGCAGCAGGTCTCCGGCGTCGTCTTCGCCGGTGGTCTCTTCGCGCAGGCCGACGCCCCGCACGAGCACTACTACCGGCTGGCCGAGCGCAGCATCCCGGTCGTCCTCGTCAACGCGTCGATCGAGGGCCTCGACTTCCCGTGCGTCTCCTGTGACGACGCGGTCGCCGTCGAGCAGGCCTGGCGTCACCTCGCCTCGCTGGGCCACGAGAGGATCGGGCTCGTCCTCGGTCCCGAGGACCACGTGCCGTCCCGCCGCAAGCTGGAGGCCGCCCGCGTGGCCGCCGCGGCCGCCGGCACGGAGTGGGACGACGCGTTCGTGGAGCGGTCGGTCTTCTCGCTGGAAGGCGGCCAGGCCGCCGCGGCGCGCCTCCTGGGGCGCGGGGTCACCGGCATCGCCTGCGGCAGCGACCCGCTGGCGCTCGGGGCGATCAGGGCCGCCCGGCGGCGTGGTCTGTCGGTCCCGGCGGACGTGTCCGTCGTGGGCTTCGACGACTCCGCCTTCATGACGTGCACGGAGCCCCCGTTGTCGACGGTGCGCCAGCCCATCGAGGCGATGGGGCGCGCCGCCGTGGACCTGCTGATCGCCCAGATCCAGGGCACCCAGCACCACCTCGGGGAGCTGCTCTTCGAGCCGGAGCTGGTCGTGCGCGGCTCGACGGCTCCTCCGCCGGCCCGCTGATCCCCCGGGAGGGATCCGTCCGCTTTCGCGGTTACGTCCCCCTCCCGCCCCCGACTCCCGACAACTGAACAGCCCTCACCTGACGGCACCGGTATCCCCGCCCCGAGCGGCCCTGATACCGGTGCCGTCGGCGTTTCCGAACGATGTCGGTTGTTTGCAACTGGACGAGACCCGTTGACAAAGCTGTCATCCAGTAGAAACCTTGCGGGCTGACGGCGCAAATGAGCCACATAGTTACTCAAGAACATGGCTAGCCGTCATTCGATCCTTGTCGGAGTCATGTCGGGCTCCCAGCGCGTGCCCCTGTCGAACCCTTCGAGCTCCCTTGCGCGTCCGTCGCCGAGGGCTGCTCAGGACGGAGACGGGGCACGGGTCTTGCCCGCATCGCGGAAAGGTCACCATGAGAGGCACACATCCGAGCAGGCGGCTGGGGGTCGGTCTGCTGACAGCGGGCCTGATCTCCGTAGGACTGCTCCCCGTCCCCGCCCAGGCGGCGGCCGACACCAACCTCGCGCTCGGCAGGGCGGCGACGGCCGGCGGCGCGAACGGCGGCTACCCGGCCTCCAACGTCACCGACGGAAGCCAACAGTCCTACTGGGAAGGCCCGTTGGGCTCCTTCCCGCAGTGGGTGCAGGTCGACCTGGGCACCCAGGTCGACCTCGACCGCCTGGCGCTGAAGCTGCCCACCGGCTGGGAGGCGCGCAACGAGTCCCTCGCCGTCCTCGGCAGCGCCGACGGCACCACGTTCAGCACCATCGCCGCCGCCCAGGCCCGCTCGTTCGCCCCGTCCGCCGCGAACACGGTGAACATCGACCTGCCGTCGGCCACCGCCCGCTTCGTACGGGTCCAGGTGGGCTCCAACACGGCCTGGAACGCCGCCCAGCTCTCCGAACTGGAGGTCTACGGCGAGGCCGGGGGCGGCGAGGACCCGGGCGACCCGCCCCCGGTCACCGGCACCAACCTGGCCCGCAACAAGCCGATCGAGGCGACCTCCACGACCCAGAACTACGCGGCCGCCAACGCCAACGACGACAGCACCGCCACCTACTGGGAGTCCGCGGGCTTCCCCGGCGCGCTCACCGTCAAGCTCGGCTCGGACGCCGACGTCCAGGCCGTCGTCGTCAAGCTCAACCCCGACGCCGCCTGGGGCCCGCGCACCCAGTCCCTCGAAGTCCTCGGCCGCGCCTCGGCGGACACCGGATTCACCACCCTGAAGGCGCGCGCCGACTACGTCTTCAGCCCGTCGTCGGGCCAGAACACCGTCACCATCCCGGTGACCGGCCGCGTCTCGGACCTGCGCCTGACCGGCTTCTCCAACAACGGCGCCCCCGGCGTCCAGGTCGCGGAGATCCAGGTCCTCGGCACGGCCGCCCCGGCCCCGGACTTCGTCGTCAACGAGCTCACCTGGGAACCGGCCACCCCGTCCGAAGCCGACGCGGTGACCGCCAAGGTCACCGTCCGCAACGCCGGCACCGCCGCGGCCCCGGCGACGACGGTGAACGTCAGCGCCGAGGGCACCGTCGCCGGCTCCGCCCCGGTCCCCGCACTCGCCGCCGGGCAGTCGACGACCGTCCAAGTCCCCATCGGCAAGCGCCCGATGGGCTCCTACACCGTCTCGGCGGCCGTCGACCCGACCGACACCGTCCCCGAGCTCGACAACGGCAACAACAGCCGGACCGCGACGAACAAGCTGAACGTCACCCAGACGCCCGGCCCCGACCTGACCGTCACCGGCATCACCCCCAACCCGGGCACGCCCGCCGTCGGAGCCCCCGTCTCCTTCACGGTCGCCGTCAAGAACCGCGGCACGTCCGCCGTCCCGGCCGGCAGCGTCACACGGCTCACGGTGGGCTCCACCACCCTGTCGGGGACGACCCCGGCCATCGCGGCGGGCGCCACCGCGGACGTGGCCCTCAGCGGCACCTGGACGGCCACCGACGGCGGCGTCACGCTCACCGCGACCGCCGACGCCACCGGCACCGTCACCGAGACCAACGAGAACAACAACGTCTTCGGCCGGTCCCTGGTCGTCGGACGCGGCGCCGCCGTCCCGTACACGGAGTATGAGGCCGAGGACGCCGCCTACCGCGGCTCGCTCCTCTCCACCGACTCCACCCGCCCGTTCGGCCACACCAACTTCGCCACCGAGTCCTCGGGCCGCGAGTCGGTTCGCCTCAACGTCCAGGGCGACTACGTGGAGTTCACCTCCACGAACGCCGCCAACTCCATCGTCGTGCGCAACTCGATCCCGGACGCGCCGGCCGGCGGCGGCCAGGAGGCCACCCTCAGCCTCTACGCGAACGGCCAGTTCGTCCGCAAGGTGACCCTCTCCTCCAAGCACAGCTGGCTCTACGGCACCACCGACCAGCCGGAAGGGCTCGTCAACACCCCGGGCGGTGACGCGCGGCGCCTCTTCGACGAGTCCAACGCCCTGCTGACCCAGTCCTACCCGGCCGGCACGAAGTTCCGCCTCCAGCGGGACGCGGGCGACACCGCCGCCTTCTACGTCGTCGACCTGATCGACCTGGAGCAGGTGGCCCCGCCGGCCGCGAAGCCCGCGGAGTGCGTCTCCATCACCCAGTACGGGGCCGTGCCCAACGACGGCATCGACGACACCGACGCGATCCAGCGGGCCGTCACCGCCGACCAGAAGGGCGACATCCCCTGTGTCTGGATCCCGGCGGGGCAGTGGCGCCAGGAGCAGAAGATCCTCACCGACGACCCGCTGAACCGGGGCATGTACAACCAGGTCGGCATCCGGGACGTCAGCATCCGCGGCGCCGGTATGTGGCACTCGCAGCTCTACACGCTGACCCCGCCGCACCTCGCCAACGGGATCAACCACCCGCACGAGGGCAACTTCGGCTTCGATATCGACGACAACACCAAGATCTCGGACATCGCCATCTTCGGCTCCGGCACCATCCGCGGCAACAACGCCAACGAGGAGGGCGGCGTCGGCCTCAACGGCCGCTTCGGCAAGAACACCAAGATCAACAACGTCTGGATCGAGCACGCCAACGTCGCCGCCTGGGTCGGCCGCGACTACACCAACATCCCCGAGCTGTGGAACCCCGGCGATGGCGTGGAGTTCAGCGGCATGCGGATCCGCAACACCTACGCCGACGGCGTCAACTTCTCCAACGGCACCCGTAACTCCACCGTCTACAACTCGTCGTTCCGCAACACCGGCGACGACGCCCTCGCGGTGTGGGCCAACAAGTACGTGAAGGACACGTCGGTGGACGTCGGCCACGACAACCACTTCCGCAACAACACGGTCCAGCTCCCCTGGCGGGCCAACGGCATCGCCGTCTACGGCGGTTACGGCAACACCATCGAGAACAACGTCGTCTCCGACACCATGAACTACCCGGGGATCATGCTCGCCACCGACCACGACCCGATCCCCTTCTCGGGCCAGACGCTGATCGCCAACAACGCGCTGTACCGCACCGGCGGCGCCTTCTGGAACGAGGACCAGGAGTTCGGGGCCATCACCCTCTTCGCCCAGGGGCCCGACATCCCGGGCGTCACCATCCGGGACACCGACATCCACGAGTCGACCTACGACGGCATCCAGTTCAAGACCGGCGGCGGCTCCATGCCGAACGTCAAGGTCACGAACGTGAAGATCGACAAGTCGCTCAACGGCTGCGGAATCCTCGCGATGGGCGGTGCGCGCGGCAGCGCCACGCTGACGAACGTCACCATCACGAACTCGGCCAAGGGCGACGTCTGCTCGCAGCCCGGCACGCAGTTCGTCTTCAACCAGGGCTGACGCCCCGATCCCCCTCCGGGGGGGGGGGGCGGGGGCCCTTCGCGTACGGACGGGGTGGTGCGGTCAGGCGGTGAGGCGGTCCGAGGACGGCCTGCTCCTGGCCGCCCTGGCACGGCTCGCCGCCACGCCCACGGTCTCCCTGGCCGGCTCCTCCGCCGCGGGGGCCGGGAAGAGCCGCGGCCCGCCGGACGCCACCGGCAGCGAGGGCACCAGCCGGCGCCGGGCCCGCAGCCGCTCCCGGGCCCGGTCCCGCCGCTCCAGGATCCAGTCCTCCACCACGGCGATGACCGGCTCGCACCACGGCAGCGCGAGCAGGATCAACAGGCCGGCGGCCCAGCCGAGCAGTACGTCGCTCAGCCAGTGCGTGCCCAGGTAGACCGTCGTGAGGCCGACGCCGAGGGCGACCACGGCGGAGAGCGCCGACAGGTAGCGGCGGGCCCTCGGGGTGGTGGCGAGATAGGCCAGGATGCCCCAGGTCACCACCGCGTTCGCGGTGTGACCGGAGGGGAATATGTCGCCGCCCGCGAACAGCTCGGCCGAGCCGACCTGTGTCGCGTAGTGGGGGCCGAGCCGGCCGAGTCCGAGCTTCACCGCGCCGACGGTGACGTTGAGGAGCAGCAGCGCCGCGCCGAGGGAGAGGAGCGGCCGCAGGGTGTGCTGGCGCCAGGAGCGCCAGCCCAGCCAGGCCGCCACCATCACCGCCGTCGGACCGCGCTGGCCGAGGACGACGTAGTAGTCCAGGAAGGCGTGCAGCTCCGGCCACTGCTGGTAGGGCCGGAAGAGCATGATCTTCCAGTCGAGGGTCACCAGCCAGGTGGACAGCAGGACCGCCACCACGATGAGGAGATAGAACGCCGACGTCCCGCCGAAGAGGGCGAGACGCGTCCGGGTCATCCGCGGGACCTCTATCTTCGGCGGGACCGGCTCCCGGTCCAGCCGGGCAAAGATGTCGGTACGCACCCAATCGACGTTACAGGGGGTGAGGAGACGACCCGGGCGATCCGCTCCCTTCGTGATGACGATGTGATGTGGAGTAGGTCTCAGCGGCCCACCTATTCCGGACTCCCGTCGGAAAATCCGATGACCTTCAGCCCTATTGCCGCCGGGGGTGATTCCGGAAGCCTGTTTGTGTGGCACGGAATTACTTCAAACACCCGTCCGTGCGGAATTCCATGCGACGCGCAGGCCGGACGGAGTGGCGTACGCCACACGGGGAGCCTCGCCGGGGTGAGAGGTGCGCCACCCTTCCGGGGCCTGTCCTCGCGTACGCTGACGGCTCACTCGCCCCTCATCGCCGCGCCGCCGCACGCACATCAGCCCAGGTCGGCGCCGTCTGCCGAGCGCGAGAGCGTCACTTGGAGGTACGCACATGTCGCGGACGATCACGGCCCGAGCAGGGCGGCGTGCCGCCGGCGGCGGCGCCAACCGCTGGGCCGTCCTCGTCGTCCTCTGCGTCAGCCTCCTCCTGGTCGCCCTGGACGCGACCATCCTCCACGTCGCCGTCCCCTCGCTCACCGAGGACCTGCGACCCGGCTCCACCGAGCTGCTCTGGATCGTCGACGCCTACCCCCTGGTCTGCGCCTCGCTGCTGATCCTCTTCGGCACCCTCGGTGACCGGGTCGGCCGGCGCCGGGTGCTGCTCCTCGGCTACGGGATCTTCGGCCTCGCCTCGGCCGTCGCCGCCCTCGCCACCGAGCCCTGGGTCCTGATCGCGGCCCGCGCGCTGCTCGGCGTCGGCGGCGCCATGATCATGCCGGCGACCCTCTCCATCATCCGGACCGTCTTCCCCGACCGGCGCGAGCGCGCCACCGCCATCGGCATCTGGACGGCGGTCGCGGCGATCGGCGCGGCCGCCGGGCCCGTGCTCGGCGGCTTCCTCGTCGAGCACTACTGGTGGGGCTCCGTCTTCCTCATCAACATCCCGCTCATGGCGCTGATCCTGCCGCTTGCCCGCCGGCTCCTGCCCGAGTCCCGGGGGAGCGCCGAAGGGCCCTGGGACGTCCTCGGCGCGCTGATGGCGGCGGCGGGCGTGCTCGGCTGCGTCCTCGGCGTGAAGCGGGCGGGCGCCGGGGAGCCGCTGCTCTCCGCGCTCACCGCCGGGCCGCTGCTCGCCGGGGCGCTGCTGCTGGTCCTCTTCGTCCGGCGCCAGCGGCGCAGGCCGCACCCGCTGATCGACATGCGGCTCTTCTCCCGGGCCGCCTTCACGACCTCCGTCGGCTGCATCGTCCTCGCCATGCTGGCCCTCGTCGGCCTGGAACTCATCGCGGTCCAGTACCTCCAGCTGGTCCTCGGGCTCACGCCCCTGGAGACCGGGCTGCGCCTCCTGCCGCTCACCTTCGCCGCGATGGCGGCCGGCGCCACCGGCTCGTACACCCTGCGCCGGATCGGCCCCCGGCGGATGGTCGGCTGGGGCTTCCTGCTGACCGCCGGAGCGGTGCTGCTGCTCACGTTCATGGGCCAGCACGACCGGCCGCTGCTGCTCACCGTCGGCTTCGTCCTGCTCGGCTTCGGCCTCCAGACGACCCTCTTCTCGGCGTACGAGTCGATGCTGAGCGAGGCGCCGCCGCGGAGCGCCGGCGGGGCCGCGGCGATCGGCGAGACCTCCTACCAGCTCGGCGCGGGCATGGGCATCGCCCTGCTCGGCAGCGTCATGAACGCGGCGTACGCCCCCGGCCTCGCGGGCGTCCCCGGGGTGCCGGCGGAGGCGAGCGGCGCCGCGGCGAACTCGCTCGGCGAGGCGTACCAGGTGGCCGACCGGCTGGGCGGCGCGGCCGGCCAGGCCCTGCACACGGCCGCGCGCCACGCCTTCGTCGACGGCCTGCACCTCACGCTCTTCGTCAGCGCGGGCCTGCTCCTCGCCGGTGCCGCGATGGCCCTGCGGCTGCCGCGGGTGATGGAGTGCCCGGTGGACGTCGAGGCGGCGGTCGAGGAGGCGGCGGCGGAAGCGGCGGCGAAGGTGGCGGCCCCGCGCGCGCCCCTGCCGGAGAGCCGGCCCGCCGCGGGCCGCGACGGCGCCGCCGCGGTGCCACTGGTCCCCGGCCAGCCGGCCACCTCCCCGGCGGACCAGCTGCCGCCCGCCGTCCCCCGTCCGGCACCCTGTCCGGCCCCCCGTCCGGAGCCCGGCCCGGCGGAGCCGATGACGGGCGCGGCCACGAGGGGCCACTGAACCACCGGCGTCCGCCGTCGGGCGGGCCGTCGCCCGTCCGCCGTCGGCCGGGGGCCGGGTACCGTTCGCCGTCGGCCGGGGGCCGGCGTGCGGGGCGGTGCGGGGGCCGATCGGGGCCGGACATGCGGCCGGCCCGGTCCGCTGGGCGGATCGGGCCGGAGGGTGTCGGTCGGGAGGGTGCGTGTCGGGCGGGACCGGGGTGACGAACCGGAGGGGTCAGCTCTGGTTGAAGAAACCGTCCTGCCGACGGCGGCCGGACTCGCCGCTGACGATCTCCGTGTCGGCGGGGGTGAGAAGGAAGACCCGGGTCGCGACGCGCTCGATCGAGCCGCGCAGCCCGAAGGCGAGGCCGGCGGCGAAGTCGACGACCCGCTTGGCGTCGTTCGGCTCCATGGCGGTCAGGTTCACGATCACCGGCACGCCGGCCCGGAAGAGCTCCCCGATGCCCCGGGCGTCCCGGAAGCCGTCCGGTGAGACGGTGGCGATCCGGCGGCCCCGCTCCTCGGCGGTGTCCGTGGCGACCCGGACCCGGGGGTCCGTCACCCAGGCGTCGCCGCTCTCGGCACCGTCGGCGTACTCGTCGTCGTAGTAACGCTCGTCGTTGTCCTCGACGAGGCCCAGCCAGGCACTCGCCTTGCGCACCGATCCCATGGACGCCTCCTTTCACGCGGTCACTGCGGTCACTTGTGGTTCCGCAATCCCTATCGTCGTCCATGATGCGGATCGCGCGCCAAGTGGATAGGCGCCGCGCAGGGGATTCGTGACGGTACTGGTGCAGAACGTGAGGACCGGTTTCTGGCGATTCGTCAGGAATCTTGGGGTATGCCGAGCCTGACGGAGGGCCATGTTGCTGAAAATATGAAAGTCGGCCTGGAAGGGTGACGTCGGGCGCGTACGGGTGAACGGACCGCTCGCTTACGATGCCGCGAGGCCGTTCGGCGGTTCCTCGGGCACGCCCCCCGGGAGGACACCGTGCGGCCCGTCGCGCGCTCCGCGCCCGACATGCTCTCGCACCGCACCACGGGGGATGGAATTGTTCGGAATCGTCCGACCCTGCACGCACCGGCTCACCGACCACCTGAAGACCCAGTGGATGGCCCACCTCTGCGGCCTGTGTCTCGCCCTGCGCGCCGACCACGGTCAGTTCGCCCGGGTCGTCACCAACTACGACGGGCTCATCGTCTCGGTTCTGACGGAGGCTCAGACCGGCGTCACCGACTCCGGCCGCCGCACCGCGGGCCCCTGCCCGCTGCGCGCCATGCGCACCGCCCCCGTCGCGCGCGGCGAGGGCGCCCGACTCGCCGCCGCGGTCTCGCTCGTCCTCGCCTCCGCCAAGGTCCGCGACCACGTCGCCGACCGGGACGGACTGCTCGCCCGCCGCCCGGTCGCCGCCGCGGCCCGCCGGGTCGCCCGCTCCTGGGACAAGGCCGGTGCCCGGGTGGGCCACGCGGTCGGCTTCGACACCGCCGTCCTCGTCGACGCCGTGGACCGCCAGACCGGGATCGAGGCCCTCGCCGGGCCCGGCACCCCGCTCCTCGTCGTCACCGAGCCCACCGAGACCGCCACCGCCGCCGCCTTCGCGCACACCGCGCTCCTCGCCGGCCGGCCCGGGAACGCCGAACCGCTCTCCGAGGCGGGCCGGCTCTTCGGCCGCCTCGCCCACCTCCTCGACGCCGTCGAGGACCAGGGCGCCGACGCCGAGGCCGGCGCCTGGAACCCGCTCACCGCCACCGGGACCTCCCGCGAGGAGGCCCGTCGGCTCGCCGACGACGCCCTGCACGGCATCCGGCTGGCGCTGCGGGACGCCGAGTTCACCGACGGCAAGCTCGTCCACCAACTCCTCGCGCACGAGCTGCGCGTCTCGGTCGACCGCGCCTTCGGCACCACCACCTGCTCCCACGGCGGCGGCGCCCCCGCGCACGCCCACGGCCCGGTGCCCGGCGTCCCGCACGCCCACGGCCCGGTGCCCGGCAACCCGTACGCGCCCAACGGCCCCGTGCCCGGCAACCCTTACGCGCCCGGTCCCGGCGGCCCGGCGGGCCCCGGCGGCCCCTGGAACCCCGGCCCGGGCGGCGGCGGGGGCGGCGGTTCCTTCCCGCCGGGCCCCCCGAACCGCAACCGGCGCGGTCTGATCACCGGTTGCGCGGTCTGGGCCGGACTCGCCTGCACCTGCCAGATGTGCTGCGGCACCTACGAGGACCCGTGGAGCCGCGAGCGCAAGGACGGTCTCTGCCAGCAGTGCGACTGCGGCAGCTGCTGCGACGGCTGCGACTGCTGCTCCAACTGCTGCTCGTGCGGCGGCGAGGACGGCGGCGGCTGCTGTGACGGCTGCGACTGCGGGTGCGACTGCGGCTGCTGAACCCGCCCGCCGGAGCGGGGCGTACGCCGCCCGCTCCGGCGGTCCGCCCGACCGCCCCCGCGCACCCGGCAGTCATGGAGCCCCCTATGCCCTCCTCCCTGGTGATCGTCGGTGCCGGGCCGCGCGGCACCGGCTTCCTGGAACGGCTGGCCGCCGCCGTGCCCGAGCTGTACGGCGGGCGACCGCTCGACGTCCACCTGGTCGACCCGTACCCGCCCGGTCCCGGGCGGATCTGGCGTACCGCGCAGTCCCCGCTGCTCCGGATGAACTCCCGGGCCGGGGACGTCACCGTCTTCACCGACGACACCGTCCGCCTCGAAGGGCCGGTACGCCCCGGACCCACGCTCGCCGCGTGGGCCGGGACCGGCGGCCGCCGCTTCGCCACCCGCCCCGAACTGGGCGCCTATCTCGGCTGGGCGTACGCGCGGGCCAGGGACGCGCTGCCCGCCACGGTCACCCTCCACGAACACCGCGCCGCCGCCCTGCGGATCGAAGGACCGCGCGAGGGCCCGCAGCTCGTCCGGATCGCCGGCCGTGCCGAGCCCCTCCGCGCCGACCTCGTCGTCCTCGCCCTCGGCCACCTCGACGCCGAACCCGACGCCGAGCAGCGGGAACTGGCCGGCTTCGCCGCCCGCCACGGCCTCGTCCACCTGCCCCCGGGGCCCACCGCCGACCTCGACCTCTCCGTCCTCCCACCGGCCGGCCCCGTCCTCGTCCGGGGCCTCGGCCTCGCCTTCGTCGACCTGATGGTTCTGCTCACCGAGGGGCGCGGCGGCCGGTACGAGGGCCCCGAGGACGCGCTCGTGTACGTGCCCTCGGGGCGGGAGCCGGTGCTGTACGCGGGCTCCCGCCGGGGCGTCCCGTACCACTCCAAGCCCGGTTACGTCCTCGACGGCGAACGGCCCCCGCTGCCCCGCTTCTTCGGACCCGACCGGGTCGACGCCCTGCTCGGCCGGGACGGGCCGCTGGACTTCCGGCGCGAGGTCTGGCCGCACATCGCCCGGGAGCTCGGCTGGGCCCACTACCACCGGCTCTTCGCCGCGCACCCGGAGCGCACCGCCCGCCCCTGGGCCGAGTTCGACGCCCGGTGGGCCGCCGCCCCGCCGGGCGACCCCGGCCTCGCCGCGTTCCTCGCCACCGCCGTCCCCGACCCGGCCGACCGCTTCGACCCCGCCGCCCTCGACCACCCCCTCGACGGTCTGCGCGCCCCGAGCGCCGAGGCGCTCCAGGACGTCCTGCGCCGCCATGTCACCGCCGGCCTGGCGCGCCGTCACGACCCCGCCCACAGCGCCGACGCCGCCGTCCTCGCCGCCCTCGACTCCGTCTACGGGCAGCTCGGCCGGCTCGCGCACCGGACCGACACCGGCGACTGGTGGCACGGCTTCTACAGCCACCTCGGCTCCGGCCCGCCGGGGTCCCGGCTGCGCCGGCTGCTGGCCCTCTCCGAGGCGGGTGTCGTCCGCTTCCTCGGCCCCCGTCTCACCGTCGGGACCGACGAACGGCGCGGTGTCTTCCGGGCGTCCTCGCCCGCCGTGCCGGGGGCGGGCACCGAGGCCCGCGCCCTCGTCGAGGCCCGGCTGCCCGCCGCCACCGTCATCGGCACCGCCAGCCCGCTGCTGCGGGGCCTGTACGAGGACGGCGCCCGGGCCACCCCGGGCGGGCTGCTCGCCGTCGATCCCGCCGACGGGCGGATCGTCCAGCGGGACGGCCGCCCGCACCCGCGCCGGATCGCCCTCGGCCCGTACACCACGGCCGGGGTGGGCGGCGGCTTCGTCCGGCCCCGGTCCGGCGGGGCGGCCTTCGCGCAGAACGACGCCGCCGCCCGCGCGGCCCTCGCCTTCCTGGGCGCGGCGTCGCACCCCGGGCTTCCGGCACCGGTGTGGAAGGGTGGAACACCATGAGCGACACCCACGACAGCCGAGTTCCCGACGGCGCGGACGGCGCGCACGGCACGGACGGCATCGACGGCGCGGACCCCCGCGCGGCGGACTGGCGGCACTGGCACGAGCAGCGGGAGGCGGCGGTGGCCTCCTCGTACGGCCCGCTCTCCCTCACCGGCACCCACTGGCTCGCGGACTTCCCCGACGCCCGGCTGCCGGAACTGCCCGGGGAGTGGCGGGAGGACGGCGACGGGGTCGTCCTGACGGCGGCCGCCGCGGACGGGCTCACCGTCGACGGCGAGCCCTTCGCCGGCACCGTCCGGCTCACCGCCGACCACGCGCCGGTGCACGGGTCCCGGGTCGGGGCGGCGGACCGCCGGATCATGGTGATGCGCCGCGAAGGCCTGTGGGCGGTAAGGGACTTCGACCCCGGCTCTCCGGCGCGGCGGGCCTTCCGGGGCATCGAGGCCACCCCGTACGACCCGCGCTGGGCGGTGCCGGGGGTCTACCGGCCGTACGAGGAGGCGCGCAGCGTCCGGGTGGAGAACGCGGACGGCAGGGAGCGCGGGCTCGGGCTCTCCGGCGAGGTCGTCTTCGAGCTCGACGGACGGGTGCACGCGCTCCAGGTGGCGGTGGAGGAGGACGGCACGCTCTGGGCGGTCTTCGCGGACGCCACCAGCGGGCGGTCCACCTTCCGCTTCCGCTTCCTGCGCCCGGCGGCGCCGGCCGGGGACGGCACGGTGACGGTGGACCTCAACCGGGCGCTGCTCCCGCCGTGCGCCTTCGCGGACCACTTCATCTGCCCGTTCCCGCCGCCCGGGAACACGCTCGACCTCGCCGTGGAGGCGGGGGAGCGGCGGGTGCTGACCGGCTGACCGGGGGTCCTCCGGAATCCGGACGACGGGTCCCTCCGGCCGGTGCGCCCGGGGGGCCCGCGCGTGCGGCGGTCTTGTGCGCCGGTCCGGCAGGCGGCACCATCGCTGACGGTGGATGTCAGGGACACGTCACCTGATGTCGCCTCACGGGCCTCTCACCCCCCGGGCCCCTCCGCTTTTCCCAGAAGGATGTGAGGAGCACAGTGAGGATCAAGCGCACCCGTCTGCTCGCCGTCGCCGCCGGACTCGCGGCCGTGACCGCCCTCGGACTCCCCGGCGCCCAGGCCGCCCCCACCCCCGGCCCGGCCGCGGCCGCCCAGCTCGCCCGCGCCGAGTCCGCGGTCGACGCCGCGGGGGTCGGCGGCATCGCCTGGTACGTGGACAAGACCGCCGGCCGGGTCGTCGTCACGGCCGACTCGACCGTCTCCGAGGCGGGCCTCGCGAAGCTCAGGGCGGCGGCCGGTGCCGACGCCGGCGCCCTGCGCGTCCAGCGCGACTCCGGGGTCTTCAAGCCCCTGCTCGGCGCGGGCGACGCCATCTACGGCAACGGCTACCGCTGTTCGCTCGGCTTCAACGTGCGCAGCGGCAGCACGTACTACTTCCTCACCGCCGGCCACTGCGGCAACGTGGTGAACACCTGGTACGCCAACTCCGCCCAGTCCACCCTGATCGGCGCCACCGTCGGTTCCAGCTTCCCGGGCAACGACTACGCCCTGGTCCGCTACGACAACGCCTCGCTCGCCCACACGGGCGGCTTCACCGCCGCCAACGCCTATGTCGGCGAGTCCGTCAAGCGGTCCGGTTCCACCACCGGCACCCGCGGCGGCACCGTCACCGGCCTCAACGCCACCGTCCGCTACTCCGGCGGCGGCACGGTGAGGGGCATGATCCAGACGAACGTCTGCGCCGAGCCGGGCGACTCCGGCGGCGCGCTGTACGACGGCACCAAGGCGCTCGGCCTCACCTCCGGCGGCAGCGGCAACTGCTCCACCGGCGGCACCACCTTCTACCAGCCGGTGCCGGAAGCCCTGTCCAAGTACGGGGTCAGCCTCTACTGATCCGCTCGGGTGCCCCCGGCCGGCGCGGCCGGGGGCATCCCCTTCCAAGATCTTGTGAATCCGTTCACAAAAGGACTTCCGGCCCCGCCCCAAAGGTCTTTCCGCGCCTCCCTCCGCAGGTCGGCGGGTGTCGAATGGAGACGTCGAAGAAACCAGGGACCGGTGAAGGAGGCCCGTCATGGAGGCCACGGAGATGGTGGAAGGACTCGTCGGGCGGGCGCTCGGGGCGCTCGCGGAGTTCGAGGCCCTCGACCAGGAGCAGGTCGACCACATCGTCAGGAAGGCGTCGCTCGCCGCCCTCGCCGCCCACGGCGAGCTGGCCCGCCTCGCCGTCGAGGAGACCGGCCGGGGCCTCTTCGAGGACAAGGCCGTCAAGAACCTCTTCGCCTGCGAGCACGTCACGCACTCGATGGCCGGGCTCAAGACCGTCGGTGTCGTCTCCCGCGACGAGCTGAACGGCGTCACCGAGATCGCCGAGCCCGTCGGCGTCGTCTGCGCGATGACCCCCGTCACCAACCCCACCTCGACGACCGTCTTCAAGGCGCTGATCGCGCTCAAGACCCGCAACCCGATCGTCTTCGCCTTCCACCCCTCCGCGCAGCGGTGCTCCGCCGAGGCCGCCCGGATCGTCCGCGACGCGGCCGTCGCCGCCGGCGCGCCCGCCGGCTGCGTGCAGTGGATCGAGGAGCCCTCGATGGAGGCCACCGGACTCCTCATGCGCCACGACGGCGTCTCCACCATCCTCGCCACCGGCGGCAACGCGATGGTCGAGGCCGCCTACTCGTGCGGCAAGCCAGCCCTCGGCGTCGGCGCCGGAAACGTCCCCGCCTACGTCGCCAGGGACGCCAGGCTCCGGCGCGCGATCCACGACATCGTGCTCTCCAAGGCCTTCGACCACGGCATGATCTGCGCCTCCGAGCAGGCCGTCATCCTCGACGCCGAGGTGTACGAGGAGGGCGTCGCCGAGTTCGAGCGGCTCGGCGCCCACGTCGTCACCGCCGCCGAGAAGACCAAGCTGGAGGAGTACCTCTTCGGCGTCACCGCCCACGGCACGGACTGCGGCGGGGCCGAGCTCAACGCGGCCGTCGTCGGCAAGTCCCCCGTCTGGATCGCCGAACAGGCCGGCTTCGAGGTCCCCGAGGACACCTCGATCCTGCTCGCCGAGTGCTCCGAGGTCGGCGAGAACGAGCCGCTCACCCGCGAGAAGCTCTCCCCGGTCCTCGCCGCCCTCAAGGCCGACACCACCGAGCAGGGCCTCGAACTGGCCGCCGCCATGGTCGAGTTCCACGGCCTCGGGCACAGCGCCGCCATCCACACCGAGGACGAGGCCCTCGCCGAGGAGTTCGGCAAGCGGGTCAAGGCGGTCCGGATCATCGTCAACGCCCCCTCCACCTTCGGCGGCATCGGCGACGTCTACAACGCCTTCCTCCCCTCGCTCACCCTCGGCTGCGGCTCCTACGGGCACAACTCCGTCTCGGACAACGTCACCGCGGTGAACCTGATCAACATCAAGCGGATCGGACGGCGCACCACCAACATGCAGTGGTACAAGATCCCGCCGAAGATCTACTTCGAGCGCGACGCCGTCCGCTACCTCGGCGAGATGGACGACGTCCACCGGGTCACGATCGTCACCGACAGGACCATGGGCGAGATCGGCTTCGTCCGGAAGATCACCGACATCCTGAACGGGCGCCCCGAGCCGGTCGAGATCCAGGTCGTCGACGACGTCGAGCCCAACCCCGAGCTCGCCACCGTCCGGGCCGGCGCCGCCGCCATGCGGGAGTTCCGGCCGGACACCATCGTCGCCCTCGGCGGCGGCTCCCCGATGGACGCGGCGAAGATCATGTGGCTGATGTACGAGCGGCCCGAGGTCGAGTTCGCGGACACCAAGGAGAAGTTCTTCGACATCCGCAAGCGCGCCTACCGCTTCCCGAAGCTCGGCGAGAAGGCGAAGCTGGTCGCGATCCCGACCACCTCCGGCACCGGCAGCGAGGTCACCCCCTTCGCCGTCATCTCCGACCCGGAGGCCGCCCGGAAGTACCCGCTCGCCGACTACGCCCTCACCCCGGACGTGGCCATCGTCGACCCGCTGCTCCCGCTGCACCTCCCGCCGCGGGTCACCGCCGACTCCGGCTTCGACGCCCTGACCCACGCCACCGAGGCGTACGTCTCGGCCTACGCCAACGACTTCACCGACGGCCAGTGCCTCCAGGCCATCAGGCTGATCTTCGAGAACCTGGAGACCTGTGTGACCGAGGGCGCGAAGGCGCCCGAGGCCCGCGAGAGGATGCACAACGCCTCCACCATCGCCGGCATGGCCTTCGCCAACGCCTTCCTCGGCCTGGTCCACGCCATGGCCCACACCCTCGGCAACACCTTCCACGTCGCCCACGGCCGCGCCAACGCGCTGCTCCTGCCGCACGTCATCCGGCACAACGGCACCGTCACCCACAAGGCCGTCCCGTGGCCGAAGGCCGAGGTCTACCGGGCGCCGGAGCGCTACCAGGAGATCGCCCGGACGCTCGGACTGCCGGCCGCGACCCCCGAGGAGGGCGTGGAGTCCTACGCCCGGGCGGTCGAGGAGCTGCGCGAGCGGTGCGGCATCCCGGCGGGCTTCCGGGCCGAGGGCGTCGACGAGGCGGCCTTCATGGAGGCCCTGCCGCGGCAGGCGATGAACGCCTACGCCGACCAGTGCGCCCCGGCCAACCCGCGGATGCCGATGATCGAGGAGATGAAGGAGCTGATGACCCGGGCGTACTACGGCGGGTAGCCCGTACGGAGGTCGTGCGCGGGCCCCCGCCGCGGCGGGGGCC
>NZ_JBHTST010000139.1:0-23254 GCF_042794995.1 Streptomyces sp. NPDC056503 | reverse complement strand
CAGGGCCGGCCCTCCGCGCGCGTCCTCCTAGAACGGCACGGGCGCGATGTCCACGTCCGCGCGGCGGCCGCTCGCGGAGGCCACCGTCGCCGGGTGCTCCTCGCCCAGCCGCTCCCGGAAGCGGGCCAGGGTCTCGGTGTGCAGCGGCGTCGCCTCCGCGTCCCGGTCCAGCGCCCGCAGGTCCAGCACCACGTTGGTGGCGCAGGCGAGCGTGGTCGGGTGGGACTCGCCGAAGACGCCCCGCAGCAGCTCCAGGGTCCGCAGGTCGAGCGCGAGCGCCTCCTCGTGCCGGCCCTCGGCGGCGAGCAGGCTGCCCGTGCCGACGGCCGCCGTCAGGGTGAGGACGTGCTTCTCGCCCAGCGACTCGCGCAGCCCCGGCAGCGCCGCGTCCAGGTGCTCCCGGGCCTCGGCGAGCTCGTCCAGGTAGCGCAGGGTGATGGCGAGGTTGACCCGGGCCGACAGGGTGTAGGGGTGGCCGGCGCCGAGCTTCGCCGCGTACCGGGCGATGGTCGCCTCGGCGAGCTCCCGGGACCGCCGCAGCTGCCCGTCGTGGCGCAGGTCCACCACCAGGTTGGCGGCGCAGGCCACGGCGTCCGGGTGGTCGGGCCCGTACCGGTCCACGAACTTCGACCACACCGCCTCGGCCAGCGCGAGCGCCCCCTCGTGGTCGCCGGCGCGGCGGCGGCACACCGACAGCACGCGCGCGGCGCCGAGGGGGGCGGGCGCGTCCTCGCCGAAGGCGGCGGACTGCCGGGCGTAGACGTTCTCCTGGTGGGCGGCGGCCTCCAGGTAGTCGCCGGTCTCCCGGATGTCGATGGAGAGGCCGGTGAGGGTGTTGAGGGTGGTGGCGTGGTTCTCGCCCAGGTGGAGCGCCCGCAGCCGGGCGGTCTCCGTGTCGACCACCCGCGCCTCCTCGTAGAGGCCCATGAGCCGCAGCCCGATCCCGAGGTTGTGGGCGGCCCTGAGGGTGGCCGGGTCCTCCTCGCCGAAGGCCCGCAGCGAGCGCTCGTACACCGAGCGGTCGATCTCCAGGCCGCGCGCCATCTCGGCCCGCAGCCGCAGTCCGCTGGTGAGCTGGATCAGGGCGTCGAGGGTGCCCTCGTGGTCCTCGCCCATGGTCCGGATGTACGTGTCGGCCGTGTGCTCCATCATCGCGGCGGCCTCCTGGTACTCGCCGAGCGCGCGCAGCACGAAGGCCAGCCACTTCGCCATCTGGAGCGTCTGCTGGTCCTCGGCGCCGAACTTCTCGGTCCAGATCCGCAGCGCCTCGCGGGCCATCGCCGCCGCGCCCGCGTGGTCGCCCCAGGTGTACAGGAACTCCACCATGCCGCGGATCAGGCTGCGCACCCACGGGTCCTCGCACTCCACCGCCCGCGAGCCCACCACGTGCGGCAGCAGCTCCTGGTAGCGCGGCCAGAGCGCGCGCGAGCTCGGGTTGTTGGGGTTGGCGTCGGCGAGGAGGAGGTGGGCGCCGTGCCGCATGTCGGCCTGCTGCTGCGGGGACATGCGGTTGACCAGCACGGCCTGGACCAGACGGTGCAGCTGGACGGTGTTGTGGCGGTGCTCGATGCGGGCCAGGGCGTAGACGTTGATCTCGCGGATGGCCCGGCTGAGCCGGATCGGGTCGCGCAGCGCCTCGTCCAGCTCGGGGGCGATGGTGGTGGTCCGCGAGTTGTTGAAGAGGGAGCGGGAGATCGGCTCGGGGGCGAAGAAGGAGCAGACCTGGAGGAGTTGGAGCGCCGCCGGGTTGCGCTGTTCGAGCTGGCGCAGCGAGACGTCCCAGGCGGCCGCGACCGACATGGGGTAGTCGGGCGACGGCACCAGTTCGAGCATCAGCTCGGCGATCTTCTCCTTGATCAGCCGCAGGTACTCGGGGACCGCCATGCCGGTGACGGCCTGCCAGGCCGCCGCCTGCTCGATGGCGAGCGGGAGGTCGCCCAGGGCCTCGGCGAGCAGGTCGGCGTCGGTGTCGCTGAGGTCGCGGGCGCGCCGGCGCAGCAGCGCCTTGCTCTCCTCGCGGGTGAAGATGTCGACGGAGAGCGTCCTGGCCACCCGGTCCCACTCCTGGTTCCGCGAGGTGATGAGGATCTTGCCGGTGCCGCCGGTGGGGAAGTAGGGGCGGACCGCCTCCACGTTCTCGGCGTTGTCGAAGACCAGCAGCCACCGGTCGTAGGGGGCGCCGCGGCGCAGTGCCTCGCGGACGGCGGGGACGGCCTGGTTGGCCTCGTTGCTCACGTTCAGGCCCATCCGCTGGGCGAGTTCGGTGAGCGCGGTGAGGATCATCGTCGGCTGTTCGGAGGGGATCCACCACACGACGTCGTAGTCGTGCGCGTAGCGGTAGACGTACTCGATGGCGATCTGCGACTTGCCGACGCCGCCCATGCCGTGCAGCGCGTGCGGCAGCACCGCCGAGGTGTCGCCGGTGAGCAGCTGCTCGCGGACCTGGTCGAGGAGGTCCGCGCGGCCGACGAAGTTCGGGTTGTGCGGGGGGACGTTGCCCCAGATGGCGGGGACGGCCTGGCGCGGCTTCTGGCCCGCCCGGGGCGCGGCGGGACCGGGCACCGCGGTGACCGGCGGGCCGACGTGGCGGGTCTCGCCCTCCGGCAGCCCGTCGGGGCTCGGGGCCGGGATCGAGGGACCCGGGGAGCCGTTGACGGTCGGGGTGTCCTCGGTCGGCTGCTGACGGGCGGTGATGTCGGTCATGGGAAGGCCGTCCATGTCTGGATTTACGGGGGTGATGGGGACATCGTGGACCAAAGGGGGGGTGTCCTCCATGACGGACACTCCCGTGGAACCGCCCTCCAGGGCGGCGCTGATCCGGTTCGCCCGGTGGAGGTACGGGCCGGACAGGGCGCGCAGGATCGCCAGTTCGACGCGGACGAAGGGAAGGCTCTCCGCCGTCATCGGGGGCACCGGCGTCTCCTCGGGGGTGAGGAGGGCGCCGTGCAGCCCTCGCGCCGCCTCGGAGCGGTCGCCGAAGAAGTCGGAGACCGAGCGGGCCACGCGCGCCGTGTCCGCGCGCATGGCGCCGGCCAGCAGCGCCTCGCGCGCCCCGGCGACGAAGTCGAGCGGCGCGGGCACCGCGGGCCCGGTCGTGGCGGGCTCCTCGACCAGGCCGCTGAGGAACAGCTCGGCCACGTGCACCGGTTGGGCCTCCGGCACCAGCCGCCGCCGCACGTCCCGGACCAGCAGCGGGTCGAGGACGGCGGCGGCCAGATGGGTCGCCAGCCGGAAGGCGGTGGGGGTGGCGTGGCTGCGGAAGCGGCGCAGCCGCTCCTGCACGGTCGGCGGGGGAGGGGCGGCGGGCGGTCCGGCGGGCTCCGGCGCGGCCCGTTCGCCCGCGCCGAGCAGCAGGACGGAGGCGGGCGTCCAGCCGGGCGACTCGCCGGCCACCAGCGAGGCCCACCGGCCCAGCCAGTCGGCGTCCAGTTCGAGGACGGGCACCGGGATCCGCCAGACGGAGGGCGGCGGTGTGAAGGGGTCGCGCTCCTCGGGCGGGAAGCGCACGGCGAGTTCGTCGTTGCGGGCCGCGGGGCGCGGGCTGTGGAGCCGTACCCGCCAGGGGACGAGGGCGGTGCGGTGCCAGTCCCGCTGGGAGAGCAGATGGACCACCGCCGTCGGCCCGGCCGCCGCCCACGGCTCCACGGCGGCCTGGCCGGCGCCGGTCCGCCACAGCGGGCCGAGGGCGTCGGTGAGGACGAGGACGATCCGGCGGCCGGTGCGGTCGACCAGTTCGGCGGGGTCGCCGCCGGCGCCGTCGTCCTCGCCCTGGCGGCGCAGGACGGCCCGCGGGCCGGCCGGCGTCTCGCGCAGCCCCAGGCGGTGGACCCGGACGTCCCGGAAGGCGCCGAGCTGTTCGGCCACGGCGGTGAACTCGGCGACGGTCTGCTCCCAGATCGCCATGGTGGCGTGGTCGTCCACGACCAGGACCAGATCGAAGCGGCGTTCGCCGACGGGCCGGGTGTACGGCAGCCACAGCCCGTCCTCGGCGGCCCGTTCGACGGTGGCCTCCTCGTCGAGCTCGACCTCGGCCGCCGAGGGGGCCAGCTGTCTCAGCGGCCGGAGCCGGCGGCCGATGCCCGGTGCGTCCCGCAGGTCGGGGAGCGCCTCGGCCCCGACCGGGACGGGCCGCCGGGCGCCCGTGGGGGCCGGGGCTTCCGTGGACCGCCCTCCGGGCGGGGCGTCCGGCGGAAGCGGGGTGCCGGGCTCTCCGGTCCGGCCGCCGTACGGCTCCGCCGGACGGCCGGTCCCGGCGGTCTCCTCCTCGTCCTGCCGCCGGTCCGGTCCGGGCGGCCGGGGGGACAGCTCGGGCGGTGTCTTCGGGCGGGGCTGCGGCGGCTCGGTGGACGGGGGGAGCGGGGCCGCGAGCTTCTGGTAGGCGTGCAGCCACAGGATCTCCGCCACCTCGAAGGGCTCGGGCAGCGAGCGGGCGTCGTCGTCCATCAGGGTGCCCCCGACAGCCGGCGCCAGAGCGCGTCGAGCAGTTCGTTCCAGGCCTTGTCGTCGCCGCGGACGCCCGCGGTGCGCAGGTAGACGGCGTTGAGCAGCTGGTCGGCGGCGAGTCCGCCGTGGTCCTTGCTGCGCTCCACGAACTCCCGGATCAGCGGGTCGTGGCGCCCCTCATGGTCCTGGAAGTGGGCGGTGATCATGGCGGCGAGCTGGTCCTCGCGGGGCGGCGAGACGTCGAGCCGGACGCAGCGGCGGAGGAAGGCGGGCGGGAACTGCCGCTCGCCGTTGCTGGTGATGACGATGAAGGGGAAGGCGCGACAGCGGACCAGGCCGTCGACCACCGGGACGGTGCCCTCGGGGTCGTCGGTGTGCACGTGGGAGACCGGCTCCCGGCGGCGGGCGCGAACCAGTTCGGGGATCGTGTACGTGCCGTTGTCCAGCACGTGCAGGAGGTCGTTGGGCAGGTCGATGTCGCTCTTGTCCAGCTCGTCGACGAGCAGGACGCGCGGCAGCTCGTACGGCAGCAGGGCGGTGCCGAGCGGGCCGAGCCGGACGAAGTCGCCGATCCTGGTGCCGGGTTCGGGTGCCGCGTCCGCCGGGTCCCGGGGGCCGGACGCCTGCTCCGGGACCGCCGCGGGGTCCGGCGCGGGGGCGGCCGCGGGGTCCGGCGCGCCGGGCCTGAGGTGGCCGAGGGAGGCCTGGGCGCGGCCGATGGCGTCGTATTCGTACAGTCCGGAGCGCAGGGTGCTGCGCGAGGTGATGCCCCAGTGCAGGACCCGTCCGAGGCCGAGTTCCCGGGCGATCAGATAGGCCAGCGTGGACTTGCCGATGCCGGGGCGGCCGGTCACCAGGAGCGGTCGGCGGAGCAGCAGCGCGGCGTTGACCAGGTCGATGTCGTGCGCGTCCTGCCGCGGGGTGGCGCGGCCCGCGCGGCCGAGCCTGCGGTCGGTCTCGGCGCTGTCGGCGGGCACCGGCGGCAGCACGGGACCGCCGTCGAAGGTCCGCCAGCCGGGCGGCTTCGGCAGCACGTCGCCGAGCCGGATGTCGGCCAGCGGCTGGCCGGTTCCCCGGTAGATCCACCAGCTGCTGCTGGTGACGGGTCCTGTGGTCCGGCCGCCCTCGGCCGGGTGGTGGACACCGCTCATGTCTCCCCCTCCTCGTGGTGTCCGCCGCGGGCGCCGTCGAGGTCCGCCCCGGGTGAACCGGACCAGTCCACGAGGCGGTTGGGGTCGTCGAAGAGGACGGCGAGGTGCCGCCCCACGTGGACGTCCCGCTGTCCGGCGGCGGCGGTGGCCGCGTCCTTCCGTAACTGGTGGACGCGCTGCGGCAGTTCGATCGCTTTGCCTCTCAGGAGCCGTTTGGCCCGTCTGCGGAAGTCGGCGGGCGCCGCCGGGCGCCGGTCCCACACGGCCATCGGCACGCCCGCGTACAGGGCCTCGACCAGGGAGGCGTGGCTGCCGTCCCGGTCGCCCTCCGGCAGCGGCGGGGCGCTGAGGACGACGGAGACGTACCGCTCCTCGGCGGTGAGCTTGCTGTTCCACCGCTCGCGGTCGTGGTTGCGGTCGCCCACGGTGTCCCAGTGGCAGGCGGTGTCGGGGCTGTCCAGCGCCCGCTGCCAGCGGTTGTGCCAGCGCCGGTGGAACTCCTTGGCCCGCATGCGCTCCAGGCTGCGCAGCACCACGGGGTAGGTGAGGCAGAGGGCGCTGGAGGCGTCGGGCCGGAAGGCGACCTGGGTCCACTCCAGGGGTTCGTTCAGCAGGTCGACCGGGAGGACGAACTCCAGGATCGGCCGTCCGGGCTGCCGGGCCCAGTCCTGCTCGGCCCGCTGGAGCAGCCGCTCCACGGCGGCGGGCACCTCGTCGAGGGAGACCAGCCGGTCCTCGCCGCGCTCCGGCCGCCAGGGGCCCGGGCGCATCTGCCGCCAGTGGGACAGCAGATACCGGTCCGGGTCCATTCCGCTTCTGCACAACTGGACAACGACGCAGGCGGGTGCGGGTTGTGCCGGGCGCTCCTGGGCGAGGGCGGTCCGTACGGCCTCCAGGGCGGCGCGCCGTTCGAGCTTCTTCGCCTGGATGTCGTTCCACTCGCGCAGCGCGGCGGCGGTCTGGGCGTCGGCCGGGCCGGTGCCGCCGAGCGCGGCGGCCACGTGCTCGACCAGGACCATGGTGGGGAGGAGTCCGTCGGGGCGGGTGTTGGCCCGGGTGAGGTAGTCGAAGGCCTCGCCGAGGGTGGCGACGGGCTGGAGCGGCAGCGGGAGTCCGTCGGCCGCCGCGTAGAGCAGGCCGTGCGCGTCGAGGGGGCGGACGCGGGCCAGGAGGCCGGTGACCACGAGGGTCTCGGCGTCGGGCAGGGCGGGGAGGACCGCCGAGGCCGGTGTGGCGGCGATCAGGTCGCGGACCCGGAGGGCGGGGCCGGAGCCGGGGTCGTACAGGGCGAGGGCGGCGGCCAGTTCGTGCAGGCCGCCCGGCTCGCGGCGGCAGTACCGGACGATCTCCAGGATCCCCGAGCGGAGCCGGTTGTGGCGCGGGATGTTGGCGGCCTCGGGTAACCGGTCCGCCAGGGTGTCGATGAGGAGGCCGCGGCCCTCGGTGGTCTCCAGACCCGGGACCGCGCTCAGCTGATCGACGAGCTCACGCGTGAGATCCGGCGCGTGGGCGCCGTGGCCCTCGTCGTACAAAAGCCCCCCCGTCACGGCTCCGGTGTTCCCCAACTCCCGATCGCGCATGGGCAGTACGGGCGCCGTCGCCCTGTCGTCCAGGGTATGGCGAGGTCCGGAGACGTCGCCACCCTGTTCGACGGGTTCCTCCCCAGGAATCGGGCGGACTACTCGACGACGAGGTCCACGGTGATGTTGCCGCGGGTGGCCTTGGAGTAGGGGCAGAAGGCGTGGGTCTTCTCCAGGAGGGCGAGGCCGGCCTCGCCCTGGAGGTGGTCGGGGAACTCGGCGCGCATGATGACGGCGAGGCCGAAGCCGCCGTCGGCGGGGTCCTTGCCGATGGAGACCTCGGCGGTGACGGAGGCCTCGGAGATGTCGATCTTCTCCTGGCGGGCGACGACGCCCATGGCGCTGGCGAAGCAGGCCGCGTAGCCGGCGGCGAAGAGCTGCTCGGGGTTGGTGCCCTGGCCGTTGCCGCCGAGGGCCTGCGGGTGGGCGAGGGGGAGGTCGATGTGGCCGTCGGAGCTGACGGCGCGGCCCTCGCGGCCGTTGGCGGTGGCGACGGCGGTGTAGATGGCGTCCATGGGTTCTTCCGTTCCTGTTCCTCGGGAGGGGCTGGCCCTCTATTGATAGCGCACTATTCAGTTGCGCACAACTGAATAGTGCGCGGAAGGCCCTCGCGTACCCTGGTGTCATGGAGACGCTCGACACGGTCCCGGACGAGGACTTCCTCCGGCTCGACCACCAGATCTGCTTCTCGCTGCACGCGGCGACCCGCGCCTTCAACGGCGTCTACCGCGAGGCGCTCAAGGAGCTCGGGCTCACCTACCCCCAGTACCTCGTCATGCTCGTCCTCTGGGAGCACGGCGAGCTGCCCGTGAAGGGGATCGGGGAGCGGCTCCGGCTCGACTCCGGCACCCTGTCGCCGCTGCTCAAGCGGCTGGAGGCGGCCGGATACGTCGAGCGCCGACGCAGCGCCGAGGACGAGCGGTCCGTCACCGTCCGCGTCACCGCGGCGGGCGCCGGGCTGCGCGAGCGGGCCCTCGGCGTGCCCCGCCGGATCGCCGCCGCCACCGGCCTCGACCTCGCGGAGATCGCCGAGCTGCGCGACCGGCTCGCCGCCCTCGCCGCCCGCCTCGACGGCATCGACCCCGACGAGCTGCGCCCCTCCTGCGGCTGAGCGCCCCCGGTCGCCCCGGCGTCACCGAAATGTAAGGCCCGCATCTCGTGGGCGTTCCTATACTCGCCCCATGTCCGAGATCACCATCCGCCGCGCCACCGCGGCCGACTCCAAGCGACTCACCCGGCTCGTCCGGGGCTCCGCCGCCTACCGGGGGCCGTACGCCGTCATGGTCGACGGCTACCAGGTCGGCGGGGCCTACATCGAGCACCACCCGGTCCACGCCGCCGTCGACGCGGACGACCGCGTCCTCGGCTTCTACGCGCTCCTGATCGACGAGGCCGAGCTCGACCTCGCCTTCGTCGCCGACGCGGCGCAGGGCCTCGGCATCGGCCGCCGGCTGATCGGCCACATGACCGGCGAGGCCCGCGCCGCCGGGCTCACCGCCGTCCGGGTCGTCGCCCACCCGCCCGCCGAGGAGTTCTACCTCCGCACCGGAGCCCGCCGCACCGGCACCGTCGCCGCCTCCGGACGCATCCACTGGGACCGCCCCGAGCTGACCTACGACCTCGCCGCGGCCGCCGCGTGACCGCCGTCGAGGCGCCGGAGGAGGAGAAGCGGCGGATCTTCGCCGACCTCACCCCGCTGCGCACCTCCGCCGACTACCGCCGCCTCTGGTTCGGGAACACCGTCTCCTGGATCGGCCAGGGCATGACCACCCTGGCGATCTCCCTCCAGGTGTACGACATCACCGGCTCGGCCTTCTCCGTCGGACTCGTCGGTCTCTTCTCCCTCGTCCCGCTCGTCGCCTTCGGCCTCTACGGCGGGGCGATCGCCGACACCGTCGACCGCCGCACCCTCGGACTCGTCGGCGCCACCGGCGCCGCCGCCCTCTCCGCCGCCCTCGCCGCCGCCGCCTTCGCCGGCTTCCACCGCGTCTGGTTCCTCTACGCGATCGTCGCCCTCCAGGCCGTCTGCGCCGCCCTCAACTCGCCCGCCCGCAGCGCGATGATCCCCCGCCTGCTCCCGCCCGAGCAGCTGCGCGCGGCCAACGCGCTCAACTCCATGGTCATGACCTTCGGCACCCTCATCGGACCCAGCCTCGGCGGGGTCGTCGTGGGCTTCGCCGGCTACCAGACCGCCTACACCATCGACGCCCTCGCCTTCTTCGCGAGCCTGTACGCGATGTGGCGGCTGCCCTCCATGCCGCCCGAGCGGACCGCGGCCAAGAGGGCCTCCGTCCTCGACGGGCTGCGCTTCCTCGGCACCCGCCCCAACCTGCGCGCGACCTTCGTCTCGGACCTCTTCGCGATGATCCTCTCCCAGCCGAAGGCGCTCTTCCCGGCCGTCGCCGCCCTCTGGTTCGGCGGCGACGCGAAGACCACCGGACTCCTCGTCGCCGCGCCCGCGTTCGGCGCCCTCCTCGGCGGGGTGGTCTCCGGCTGGCAGAACAGGATCCGGCACCACGGGCAGGCCATCCTCATCGCCGTCGCCGCCTGGGGCCTCGCGATCGCCGCCTTCGGCCTCAGCCGGAACCTCTGGATCGGGCTGCTCTGCCTCGCCGTCGCCGGATACGCCGACACCTCGTCGATGATCTTCCGGAACACGATGATGCAGGTCGCCGCCCCCGACGAGATGCGCGGCCGGCTCCAGGGCGTCTTCATCGTGGTCGTCGCCGGCGGGCCCCGCCTCGGCGACTTCGTGGCCGGCTCCGTCGCCGGGCTCTCCTCGCCCACGGTCGCCATCACCGGCGGCGGACTCGCCTGTGTCCTCGCCATCGGCGTGTTCTCCCTGTACGCACGCGGATTCCGGCGGTACGACGCGCTCGACCCGACGCCGTGAGCCGCGCTCCCGGAGCGTCCCGGACACTCCCGGACAGACCCGTCTTCGCCCCTCTGGCGGGTGGCCGCCACGGCGCATAGCCGCCAGGCGAGACGGGAGTCAACTCCCTTCACAGGGACCAGACTCCTCGCGGATCCGTCACTCCACACCCCCGAACCACGGGTCCGCGAGGAGTCGTTCGATGACCGCACCGCCGACCAGGGGAAGGGCCGGGCTGATCGCCGCCGCCCTCTCCCTCGTGCTGCTCTCGGCCGGGCAGACCGCCGCCGCACCGGGCACCACGGCCACCGCCGTGCCCGACACCTTCAAGGGCCCGGCCGCCTCCACCACCGTCACCCTGGTCACCGGCGACCGGGTCACCCTCACCGAACTCGGCGGCGGACGGCGGACCGTCACCGTCGACCGGGCGAAGGGCGCCACCGGAGCCGTCCGCACCCGGATCGCCGACGGCCGGGTCACCGTCGTCCCCGACGAGGCCCGCGCCCTCCTCGACTCCGGCGCCCTCGACCCGCGCCTCTTCGACGTCACCGGCCTCGTCGAGCAGGGCGTCACCGGCGAACTCCCGCTGATCGTCACGTACGGCGGGAAGACCGCCCGGGCCGCGCACCCCGCCCCGCGCGGCACCGAGACCGTCCGCGCGCTGCCCAGCGTCGGCGGCGCCGCCGTCACCGCCACCGACCCGGCCGCCTTCTGGCGGACCCTCACCGCGGGGGCCGCCGCCACCCGCGCCGCCGCCCCCGCCAAGGTCTGGCTGGACGCCCGCGTGAAGGCCGCCATGGCCGACTCCAACGCCCAGATCGGCACCCCGAAGGCCTGGGAGGCCGGGCTCACCGGCAAGGGCGTCAAGGTCGCCGTCCTCGACACCGGCGTCGACGCCTCCCACCCCGACCTCGCCGGCCGGGTCGCCGAGTCGAAGTCCTTCATCGCCGGCGAGGAGGTCGCCGACCGCAACGGCCACGGCACCCACGTCGCCTCCACCGTCGGCGGCAGCGGCGCCGGCTCCGACGGCAGGGAGAAGGGCGTCGCCCCCGGCGCCACCCTCGCCGTCGGCAAGGTCCTCAGCGACGAGGGCTACGGCACCGAGTCGGAGATCATCGCCGGCATGGAGTGGGCCGCCAAGGACGTCGACGCGAAGATCGTCTCGATGAGCCTCGGCTCCCAGGAGGGCAGCGACGGCACCGACCCGATGGCCCGGGCCGTCGACACCCTCTCCGCCGAGACCGGCGCCCTCTTCGTCATCGCCGCGGGCAACTCCGGCGCCCCCGGCACCATCGGCTCGCCCGGCGCCGCCGACTCCGCCCTCACCGTCGGCGCCGTCGACTCCGCCGACCGGGCCGCCTACTTCACCAGCCAGGGCCCCCGCTACCGCGACCAGGCCCTCAAGCCGGACCTCTCCGCCCCCGGCGTCGGCATCCTCGCCGCCCGCTCCCAGCTCACCGAGGGCACCGGCCTCTACACCTCGATGAACGGCACCTCCATGGCGACCCCGCACGTCGCCGGAGTCGCCGCCCTCCTCGCCGAGCGACACCCCGACTGGACCGGCGCCCGGCTCAAGGACGCCCTCATGTCGAGCGCGAAGACGCTCGACGCCTCCGCGTACGCCCTCGGCGCGGGCCGCGTCGACGTGGCCGCGGCCATCGCCGCGGAGGTCACCGCCACCGGCTCCGCCGACCTCGGCTTCTTCTCCTGGCCGTACGAGGCCAACGAGCCGGTCACCAGGACCGTCACCTACACCAACTCCTCCGACGCCCCCGTCGAGCTGGACCTCGCCGTCGAGGGCATGCCGGCCGGCACCGCGACCCTCGCCGACACCACCCTCACCGTCCCGGCGCACGGCACCGCGTCCACCACCGTCGCCGGCGACGGCGCCGCCGCCCCGGTCGGCACCAGCTCCGGCCGGATCACCGCCACCGCCGCCGGCGCCCCGGTCGCCCACACCGCCCTCGGCCTGGTCAAGGAGGAGGAGCGCTACACCCTCACGGTCCACGTCAAGGACCGTGACGGCGCCCCCTCCGCCGCCGGCCTCGGCCTGCGCGACCTCACCTCCGGCGCGGACCCCTTCCCGGCCTCCGTCGGCGAGTCCGGCACCGTCGAACTGCGCCTCAAGCCCGGCACGTACACCGTCGACACCTTCCTCGACGTGCGCGGCGCCAAGGGCGGCGACTCCCTCGGCCTCGGCTTCATGGCGGCCCCCGAGGTCGTCCTCGACCGCGACCGCGAGATCACCCTCGACGGCCGGAGGCTGCGCGAGATACGCGCCGAGGTCGAGAAGCGCACCGAGACCCGCCAGCTCCTCATGGAGTACGACCGCGAGGCGAACGGCGTCTCGTACACCGACATCGTGCAGGTGCCGCCGGCCTACGACTCGATCTTCGCCGCCCCCACCGAGCCCGTCGCGAACGGCACCTTCGAGTACCGCACGGTCTGGCGGCTCGGCAAGCCCCTCCTGGAGGCGAGCGTCGGCGGCGACCGCCTCGCCGACCTGCGCCCGCAGGCCGGCGCCGCCCTCCTCGAAGGCCGCCACCGCCTCCGGCTCGCCGACGCGGGCACCGGCACCCCCGCCGAGTACGCGGGCAAGGACGTCACGGGCAAGGCCGTCCTCGTCCGCCTCGCTCCGGGCGCGGACCCGGCCGAGGTCGCCCAGACCGCCCAGGACGCCGGCGCCAAGGCGCTCCTCGTCACCGACGACGCCGCCGGCCGGCTGATGAAGTGGTTCGGCACCGCCTCCTACGAGGACCGCCCGCTCGCCGTCGCCACCGTCGACCGCGCCGACGCCGCCCGCCTCGCCGCCGGCGCCGCCCACGGCCGGCGGATCGACCTCACCGGCACCCGCTTCACCCCGTACGTCTACGACCTCTCCGAGGGCCACCCCGGCCGCATCGGCACCGACCTGGTCTACCGCCCCGGCGACCGGGACCTGGCCACCGTCCGCTCCACCTTCCGCGCGCCCACCAAGCGGGCGGAGCTCGGCGGCGAGTTCCGCTACTCCGTCACCGACACCTTCCCGATCGGCGTCGGCTTCAAGGAGTGGATCGGCTTCCCGGCCGAGCGCACCGAGTACGTCTCCACCGGCGCGGGCCAGACCTGGCACGAGTCCGTCGACCTCGGCGAGTCCCTGGAGCAGCGCGGCGGCCTCTCCGTCTACCGCGGCGGCTCCACCGCCCGCCTCGACTGGTTCGGCCCCGTCTGGCACCCCTGGCTCGGCACCGGCCTCGGCTGGGGCCAGGAGCGGCGCGGCAACGACCTGCGCTTCAACACCCCCGGCTGGGGCGACTCGGGCACCGACCACACCGGCTTCGGCAACGTGTGGAGCGACCCGACGATGACCCAGTACACCGAGGTGTACGTGAACGGCGTCCGCGTCGACCGCAAGACGAGCTCCGGCGCCTACGCCTGGGACGCCCCGGCGGAGGAGGCCACCTACAAGGTCGTCACCGACACCGCCCTCGACCCGGCCCGCTGGCGGCTCGGCGCCAAGGGGCACAGCGAGTGGACCGTCCGCTCCGCCGAGACCCCGCTCGACCGGATCACCTACCTGCCGATGCTGAACCTCGGCTTCGACCTCGACACCGACCTGTACGGTGACGTCCGGGCCGGCTCCCGGGTCCCGGTCGGCGTCTCCGCCCAGTACGTGGCCGACGCCACCGGCACCGGCACGATCACCGGCGCCGGCCTGGAGGTCTCGTACGACGACGGCGCCACCTGGAAGCAGGTGGGCCTGCGCCGCTCCGGCCGGGACGCGGCCTGGACCGGCGAGCTGCGGATCCCGTCCGGCGCGGCCTCCGTCTCGCTGCGGGCCTCGGCCGCCGACGACCAGGGCGGCACCGTCCGCCAGGAGCTGATCCACGCGGTCGGCGTGAAGTAGCCCACCGAGCGGGGAAGGGCCGGAGACCGGGACACCCCCGGGCTCCGGCCCTGCGCCGTCAGCCCCGCGGCAGCCGCTTCTTCAGCACCTTCCCCAGGTCGTTGCGGGGGAGCGCGTCGAGGAGCCGGACCGAGCGGGGCCGCTTGTGCGGGGCGAGCAGCCGGGCCACGTGGTCGGCCAGCTCCGCGTCCGCCGGCGGGTCCGCCGGGTCGGCCGGCACCACCCAGGCCACGATCCGCTCGCCCAGGTCCGGGTCGGGCTCCCCGGTGACGGCCGCCTCCCGCACCCCCGGGTGGTCGAGCAGGGCGTTCTCGATCTCGCCCGCCCCGATCTTGTACCCGCCGCTCTTGATCAGGTCGGTCGCCTTGCGGCCCACCAGCCGGATCGTTCCGTCACCTTCCCGGACCGCCATGTCGCCGGTACGGAACCAGCCGCCGGCCGTCCCCCCGTCGAAGGCCTCCGCCGTCGCCTCCGGCCGGTTCAGATAACCGGAGAAGAGGTTCGGGCCGCGCACCTGCACCTCGCCGACCGTCTCCCCGTCGGACCCGGCGAGCACCGAGCCGTCCTCCTCCACGAGCCGCACCTCCACGCCCGGCAGCGGAGTGCCCACCGTGCCGGGGCGCGGCGGGCCGCCCGGCCGGACGCTCGTGTTCATCAGGGTCTCGCTCATCCCGTACCGCTCCACCACCGTCCGGCCCGTCGCCGCCGCGATCCGCTCGTGGTCGTGCACCGGCAGCGCCGCCGAGCCCGACACCAGCAGCCGCGCCCCCGACAGCGCCTTCACCAGGGCCGGGTCGTCGGGGAGGGCGTCGGCGAGCCGGTGGTACATGGTGGGGACGCCGAACAGCACGGTGCCGCCGGCGCCCAGTTCGCGCGCGACGCCCTCCGGGGTGAAGGCGCCCAGGTGCCGCACCTCGCCGCCGCGCCGCAGCGGACCCAGGACGCCCAGGACCAGGCCGTGCACGTGGAACAGCGGCAGCCCGTGCACCAGGACGTCCTCCGAGGTCCACGCCCACGCCTCCGCGAGCGCGTCGAGGGAGGCGGCGACCGCCCGGCGGGAGAGCAGCACGCCCTTCGGCGGCCCGGTGGTGCCGGAGGTGTAGACGATCAGCGCGGTGGACTCGGGGTCGACGTCCCCGGGCGGCGACGGGACGCCGTCCCGCCCTCCGCCGAGCTCCACGTCGATCCGGGGGAGGGCGCCGAGCGCCGCCGGCAGCTCGTCCGCCGGCCCCGCGAGCACCGCGTCGGGCGCGCTGTCCCCGAGGATGTGCGCCAGCTCCCGCTCGCCGGAGCGGGGGTTGAGCGGGACGGCCGGGACGCCGGCCAGCAGCGCCGCCACCACGGCCACCGCCGTCCGGGCGGTCGGCACGGCCCACACGGCCACCCGCCGGACCCCGGCGAGCCGGGCGGCGAGCGCACCGGCGGCCCGGGCCAGCTCCTCGTACGAGAGCGAGTCCGGGCCGCAGCGCAGCGCGGGGCGGTCGGTCGGGGCCGCGAGGGCCGGGAACATCGGCGGGAAGAGCGCACTCACCGGTCGTACTCCTCGGGTCAGGGGGCGAGGGGTGCTGCCGGAACGCATTCTGCCGGTCCGTCAGGGCTTCGAGGCCGTGACCTTCGTCGCCCCCGGCGCCGGATCGCCGCCGCCGGGCCGGATCCCGCGCATCCGCCCGTACGCGTACACACAGCCCGCGAGCGCCAGGTCGGAGAGGAGCATGAAGCCGATCGAGTACGAGTCCTTGGCGCTGTAGATCGCGCCCATGACCAGCGGCGGGACGAAGCCGCCGAGGCCGCCCATGGCGCCGACGATGCCGGTCACGGAGCCCACCTTGGCCTGCGGGGTGACCTGGGAGACCAGGGCGAAGACCGAGCCGCTCGCGGTGCCGAGACCGGCCGCCATGACCAGCAGGGCGATCGTGCCGCCCGGGTTCAGCTTCGGGTCGAACGCCTGGACGATCGCGAAGAGGGCGACGGTGCCGAGCGCCCAGGAGGTGACGACCGCCGGGTGGACGCGGTCCGAGAGCCAGCCGCCGAGCGGCCGGAAGACGACGGTGACCGCCGCGAACCCGGCCGCCTTGGTGCCCGCGTCGGTCGGGTCCAGCTCGTACCAGGTCTTCAGGTACGTCGGCAGGTAGACGCCGAAGGCCACGATGCCGCCGAAGCCGATCGCGTACAGCGCCGACAGCTCCCAGGTCACCCGCAGCCGGCCCGCCGACCCCAGCCGGCTCGCCAGCGAGGCGGTCGGCACCGGACGGTCGGGGCGGTCGGTGATGAGCGCGGCGGCGAGGAGCGCGTACACGGCGAGCGCGATCGCCACGACGACGAACGGCAGGTTCTCGCCGTGCTTGGCGATCCGGGGCGTGAAGTAGCCGGAGAGCGCCACGCCGCCCATGCCCATGCCGAAGACGCCGAGCGCCAGGCCCCGCCTCTCCGGCGGGAACCAGGAGTTGACCAGCGGGATGCCGATCGCGAAGGTCGTGCCGCCGAGGCCGAGGAGGAAGCCGACCACGAGCATCAGGCCGTAGGAGTCCTTCACCACGGTCAGCAGCAGCACCGGGACGATCGTCAGCGCGGAGACGAGCGGGAACATCAGCTTCGCGCCGTACCTGTCGGTCAGCGCGCCGGCCGGGATCCGGCCCAGCGAGCCGACCAGCACCGGCACCGCGACGAGGAACGACTGCTGGAACGAGCTGAGGTCCAGGCGCTCGCCGTACCAGCTGCCGAGGGGCGCGATCAGGTTCCACGCCCAGAAGGTGAGCGTGAAGCCGATGGTGGCCATCACCAGGTTGCGGTAGGCCGCGGTGGTCGGGGGCTTGGCGTCGGAGTTCACGCCTCCAGTCAAGATCCGGTGGCGGAGCCCGGCGCGCGGGACTGCTCCGTACGGGGGAGGGCTGTTCGCGCGGGTGCGGGTGCGGGTGCGGGTGCGGGTGCGGGGCACGGGGACGGGGCACGGGCTCGGACGCGGGGCACGGGCTCGGGCTCGGGGGACGGGCTCGGGGGACGGGCTCGGGCTCGGGCTCGGGGGACGGGCTCGGGAACCGGGCCTACGGCCAGGTCACCGTCGTCGGCGGGGTGCCGTCGTCCTCGACGCGCAGCCGGGCGCCCTCCTCGCCGACCCCGACGTCGACCGTGATCCGTCCGATCCCGGACCGCCGGTGGGCCGCGGCGAGCGCCCCGCGCAGCGCGGCGAGCAGCTTCCGCGCCTCCGGCTCCGTGACCAGCGTGTCCACCGCGCCGGTGAACCGCACCGAGGGCCGGAAGCCGAGCAGCGCCCCCGCCCCCGCGGTCTCGCGGAGGACCCGCCCCCGGAAGGTCGTCGGAGCCTCGGCCGGCGGCTGCTGGAGGGCGAAGATCGCCGTCCGCACCTCCTGGATGGTGGAGTCCAGCTCGTCCACCGCCTTCCCGAGCAGCTCGTCCTCCTCGGAGGAGCCGCCGGCACGGCGGCGGGTCGACTCCAGCATCATCTCGGTGGCGAACAGCCGCTGGACGACGAGGTCGTGGAGGTCACGGGCGATCCGGTCGCGGTCCTCGAAGACCGCGAGCCGCTCCCGGTCGTGCCGCGCGTCCGCCAGGACCAGCGCGAGCGCGGCCTGCGAGGCGAACTGCGAGGCGAGCAGCCGGTCCACCGCCGAGTACGGCTCGGCGCCCTGGTGGCGGGGGAGGGCCAGGGTGCCGATGAGCCGCCCGCCGCTGCGCAGCGGCAGCATCATCGAAGGGCCGAACCGGGAGCGGACCGGGGTGGTCATCCGGGGGTCGGTGGAGGAGTCCTCGACGAAGACCGGCTCCCCGCCGAGGAGCTGGACGAGGACCGCGGAGCCGGGCGTGATGGTGGTGCCGACCAGCTCTCCGGGGTCCTCGGTGGTGGAGGCCGTGACGATCTCCATCCCGCCCTCGGGGGTGGGCTGGAGGATCACGCCGGCGGCCGCGCCGGCGAGGATCCTGGCCTGTTCGGCGACGGTCATCAGCGCGTCCTCGGCGGACTCGCCGGTGAGCAGCGCCGTGGTGACGGCGGCCGCGCCCTCGATCCACCGCTCGCGCTGCCGGGCGGTCTCGTAGAGCCGGGCGTTGCCGATGGCGATGCCGGCCTGGGCGGCGAGGACCCGCAGCAGGGCCAGGTCCTCCTCGGTGAAGCCGCCCGGCTTGCCGGTGAGACGGAGGTGGCCGAAGACCTGGGTGTGGACGCGGATCGGGACGCCGAGACCCTCGGCGCCGCCGTCGGGGAGCGGGCCGACGCGGGCCCGCTCCTCCTCGGTCATCCCGGTGGTGAAGAGCCCGGTGAGCCGGGGGCGCTCGGGGTCGACGACCCCCAGCGCCCCGTGGCGGGCCCCGACCAGTTCGGTCGCGGAGTCCACGATGTGCTGGAGCGTGGCGCGCAGTTCGAGGTCCGTGCCGACGCCGAGAACGGCTTCGAGCAGCATGGGCAGGCGGGCCTGCTCCCGCTCCACGTCCTCCTCCATGATCACCATGGTCTCATCCATGTATGAATCGGGCGATGTCCGGATTGATCACTCCGTCAGGTCGTCGGCGTACGCGCGATCCAGGCCCCGGCCGCCGTCCTTGTCGCCGTCGCGGTCCCGGTCGTCCGCCAGGCCCCGGTGGTCGCCCAGCGGGTCGAGGATCATCGGCTGGACCTTGCCCTCCAGCATCGCGCCGAGGCCCAGCACGGCGCAGACGTCGGGCCGTTCGGCGATGTGCACCGGCATCCCGGTGGCGTCCCGCAGCATCTGGTCCAGGCCCGGGAGCAGCGCGCTGCCGCCGACCATCATGATCCCGCGGTCGGCGAGGTCGGCCACCAGGTCCGGCGGGCAGTCCCGCAGCACCTTCCCGATGCCGTCGAGCACCGCCGTCAGCGGGGTGTGGATCGCCTCCCGCACGGCCGCCGTGTCGACGGTGACCGAGCGGGCGAGGCCGGTGGCCACGTCCCGGCCGTGGATCTCGGTGGAGGCCGGGCCGTGCGGGGTCAGGCCGTTGCCGCTCAGCGCGAGCTGGAGCGGGCGCACCGACTGGCTCGGCAGCATCAGCTCGTGGTGGTGGCGCAGGTGCTGGATGATCGCGTGGTCGATGGCGTCGCCGCCCACCGGGATCCGCTCGGCCGTCACGATCGCGCCGAGGGAGAGCACCGCGACCTGGGTCGTCGCCGCCCCGCACACCATGATCATGGTCGCGGTGGGCTGCTCCACCGGCAGGCCGCAGCCGACGGCCGCCGCGATCAGCGTGTCGACCAGCTCGACCCGGCGCGCCCCGAGCCCCACCAGGGTCTCCACGGCGGCGCGTTGGGCGAGCGGATCGCTGTCGTGCGGGGTGCAGGCGGCGGCGCGCAGCCGGGGCTTGCGGCGGAGCTGACGGCGCAGCTTCTCGCCGAGGAGGTGGCGGAGCATCCGCTGGGCCATCTCGATGTCGACGACGGTGCCGCCGGAGACCGGACGCACCACCCGGATGTAGTCGGGGGTGCGGCCGGTCATCTTCTCGGCGAGCGCGCCGACCGCGATCAGCGCGCCGGTGCGGGTGTTGACGGCGGCGACGCTCGGCTCGTCGACGACGAGCCCGGCCCCCTTGACGAAGACCCGGGTGCGGGCGGCACCCAGGTCGACGGCGACATGGCAACGGCGCAGTTGCTCAAGGCTGACGGTCACGGCGGATCCTCCGGGGTGCGGTGCTGACACGGGCGAGGTGTCGCGGTTCGGGTTTCCTGTTGGCATCGTGCGACCGCCGGGCCCGCCGCGCGCGCTGGGCTGCGCCGCCCGGGGCCGGTGCCGGGGCCGGTGCCGGGGCGTCCCGCGGGGCGGAGGGCCGCGGTCCGGCGCGCGGTCCGGGGTGCGGGGCGGCGGGAGAGGCGAACCGGGAGAATCGCGACGCCACGGCGTCCACCTGCGGTTTCCTCACAGGATCCTCACGTCCTCGCCTCCCCGGGGGCACGCCGCTCGTCCTAGCGTGCGAGCCCCATGGACTACTGCCACGCGTGCCGGCGGCATCTCAACGGGGCCCTCGCCTGTGCCGGGTGCGGGACTCCCGTCGAGCGGCTGCGGTACGACACCCCCCACACCCCGCCTCGACCCGCGCCTCACGAGGGCGCCGAGGCACCGGAGCCCTACGCGAACGGCCGGCCGTACGCGCCGGAGCCGTATCCGGCGGATCCGTACGCGTCCGTCGCCGAGGCGTACCCGCCGGATCCGTACGCGCCCGCCCCCGGGGCGTACGCGCCGGAGCACGCGCGGGATCCGTACGCGCCGGATCCGTACGCGCCGGACCCGTACGCGTCCGTTCCCGGGCCGTCCGCGCCGGAGGAGGCGTCCGCCGACGAGCCGCTCGTCCCCGAGCACGTCTACGAGCTGGACCTGGTGGTGCCGCCGCGGGCGGACGGGCGGCGGGCGGCGGGCCGTGCCGCCGCGCGGCGGAAGCGGGGGCGTCGCGGTCGCGGCCGGACGGTCGCGGTGAGCGCGCTGGGACTGGTCCTGGCGGCCGGGTCGCTGGGCCTGGCGAAGGCGGCCTTCGAGGAGCCGGAGGAGAAGGGCGCCGCGTCCGCGGTGGAGGAGCTGGAGGTCACCGAGGCCCCGCTGCCGCCCGCGCTGCCGACCCGGAGCCCGGACGGCGAGGACGCGGAGCGGGGCGAGGGCGGCGACCGGGCGGACGAGGGCTCGGCGGGTCCCGCCTCGCCGACGGGCCGCCCGCGCCGGATCAGCACGGGGCCGCGTGACGGCTCCGGTACGGGTGCCCCGGCCGTGTCCCGCCCGGGCCGGGGATCCGGCGACGGGTCCGGCACCGGATCCGGTACGGGGTCGGGTGCGGGGTCGGGCTCCGGCACGGGTTCGGGCGCCGGGTCCGCCGGCCGCCCCTCCGCCACCGCCTCCCCGGCGCCGTCGGCGCCGGAGGTCACCGCGGGCCCGCAGGGCGAGGGGCCCGGTACCACGCCGAGCGCCTCCGGCTCGCCCTCCGCCCCGGCCTCGGGCGGCGCGAGCCCGTCCGCCCCGGCGAGCCCGGGCCCGACCACGGCGACGCCGACCCCGGAACCCTCGGAGACCTGCACCCCCTTCCTGTGGTGGTGCGTCTAGAAGCGGCGGGTCCCCCGCCTCCCCGGTAGAGCCCCCGGGCCGGGGGCTCCCGGACCGGGGGGCTCCCGGACCGGGCAGGGCTCCTCCTCGTCCTAGGCCGGCACCTCCACGCCGATCATGCGGCGCAGCAGGTCGCGCAGGAGGGTGCGCTCGACGGCGGTCAGCTCGCCGAGCGGTTCGCGGGCGAAGTGGAGCGATTCGCGCAGGCGGCGGGCGGTGTCGCGGCCCTCGTCGGTGGGCGCGGCCAGCTTCACCCGGCGGTCGGCCGGGTCGGGGCGCCGCTCGACCAGGCCCCGGGACTCCAGGCGGTCGATGATCCCGGTGACGTTGGAGGGCTCGCACTTGAGCTTCTCGGCGATCTTCCGCATCGGGGTGGGCTCCAGGGCGAGCAGCCCGAGGACCCGGGCCTGCGCGCCGGTCAGGGAGTGGGCCGCGGCGGCTTCCTCGTACTCCTGGTGGTAGCGCGCCACGACCGTGCCGATCAGCTCGACGACTTCGAGGGTCACGGGGTCGGTGTGTGAGGTGGGCATGAGCACCATCGTACTCCGATGCTTGACAACATGAAATATTCAGGAGCATGGTTGTTTCAGTAAGTGAAGCTTTTCTGCTCGTCCCGGAGGCCCCCCATGACCGCTCTGCCCGCCACCAGCCGCGCCTGGCACCTCGTCGCCCGCCCGCACGGCTGGCCCGTCCCCGCCGACTTCGCCCTGCGCGAGACCCCGGTCGAGGCGCCCGCGGAGGGCCGGATCCTGGTGCGGAACCTCCACTTCTCGGTCGACCCCTACATGCGCGGCAGGATGAACGACGCGGAGTCCTACGTCCCGCCGTTCAAGCTGGACCACCCGATGGACGGCGGCGCGGTCGGCGTCGTCGTGGCGTCGAACGCGGAGGGGTTCGCCGAGGGCGACCACGTCCTGCACGGCCTCGGCTGGCGTGAGTACGCCAGCGTGCCCGCCCAGCACGCCACCAAGGTGGACCCGGAGCTGGCCCCGCTCTCCACCTACCTCGGCGTGCTCGGCATGACCGGCCTGACGGCCTACGCGGGCCTCTTCGAGACCGCCTCCTTCAAGCCGGGCGACGCCGTCTTCGTCTCCGGCGCGGCCGGCGCGGTCGGCAACCAGGTCGGCCAGCTCGCCAAGCTCAACGGCGCCTCCCGGGTCATCGGCTCGGCCGGCTCCGACGAGAAGGTGAAGTGGCTGGTCGAGGAGCTCGGCTTCGACGCCGCCTTCAACTACAAGAACGGCCCCGTGAAGGACCAGCTCCGCGAGGCCGCCCCGGACGGCATCGACGTCTACTTCGACAACGTCGGCGGCGAGCACCTGGAGGCCGCCCTCTCCTCGCTCAACGTGCACGGGCGCGCCGCCATCTGCGGCCTGATCGCGCAGTACAACGACACGGAGCCGGTCCCCGGCCCGCGGAACATGGCGCTGATCATCGGCAAGCGGCTCCGCCTCCAGGGCGTCCTGGTCGGCGACCACTACGGCCTCCAGCCGAAGTTCGTCGAGGAGGTCGGGGCCCGGCTGCGTTCCGGCGAGCTGAAGTACCGCGAGACGAAGGTCGAGGGCATCGAGAACGGCGTGGACGCCTTCCTCGGTCTGCTCCGCGGTGACAACACCGGAAAGATGATCGTCTCGCTGGACCGGTAGTCTGCCCTCAGCCGTCGCGATCGTGGGCGCGAGTCGAGGCGGGAAGAAGAAGTGGAAACCAGCATGTCCATCCAGCACTCCGACGTTCTCTACACCGCCGTCGCCACCGCGGAGAACGGCCGTGACGGCCGTGTCGCCACCGACGACGGCAAGCTCGACGTCGTCGTCAACCCGCCCAAGGCCATGGGCGGCTCCGGTGACGGCACCAACCCCGAGCAGCTCTTCGCGGCCGGCTACAGCGCCTGCTTCCAGGGCGCCCTCGGCGTCGTCGCGCGGAACGAGAACGCGGACATCTCCGGCTCGACGGTCACCGCCGAGGTCGGTATCGGCAAGAACGACGACGGCTTCGGCATCATCGTCAAGATCTCGGCCTCCATCCCCAACGTGGACGCGGAGACCGCCAAGAGCCTGATCGAGAAGGCGCACCAGGTCTGCCCGTACTCCAAGGCGACCCGCGGCAACATCACGGTCGAGCTGGCGGTCTGAGCCGCAGGTCACGCCGAAGGCGGTCCCTGACGGGCCGCACCCCCGTCGCCCCGGGTGCGGCCCGGTAGGGTGCGCGCCTGCGTGATTTAGGGGTGGGGTTGGGGTTTCTGGTCCAGGGCCCGAAGGGGGTGGCGCGACACGGCC
>NZ_JBHTST010000138.1:0-23421 GCF_042794995.1 Streptomyces sp. NPDC056503 | reverse complement strand
AGCGTCTGCCGGTGCGTGACCCCGCCCCCGCCCCCGGCCTCCACACCACCCTTGGTGCCGAAGGCGCCGACCTCGACGCTGACCTTGCCGTTGCCATCCTTGCGGAACTCGACCTCCAGACAGAGCTCGGCCTGCTCGACCTCGAACGTGAACTGCTCGTCGGGGCTGGCGTCCGCGGCCTTGTACAGCTCCTCGCGGAGCTCTGCCAGCGCCTCGGACAGCGTCACCTTGCCCACGGTTCCCCCTCCACCGCCACCTGCGGGCAGCGTGCTCGATCGGTCTGGGACGGAGTCTTCCTGACGGCACCTCACCTGCGCAGGAGAACTCGGGAATCTCGCGGCACCGCGTCCGCGGGTGTGATGGTCCTGGCTTGATCGGGTGCTTTGTGTGTGTGGGCGAGGGGTCAGGTGTGGGGGAGGGGGCTGTGGAGGGGTTCGTTACGGGTGGGGTCGTCGAGGCGGCAGACCCGGAGCCCGGAGCCCCGGCGCTCGGTGCCCCGGGACCGGGGCGGCCGTCAGAAGTGGCCGTCCTGGGTGTACCGCAACATGGCCAGGGCGTTCTTCAGTTGGCCGCCGTACTGCTCGGGCCTGCTTCGGGCCAGCCGGCGGAGGATCTCCACGGCCTCCTGGGCCGCGTCGACGGCCGCCGGCGAGCCGGGCCTCCCGCTGCTGATCTCGACGGAGACGAGCATGCCCAACGTCAGGGCAAGGTCGGACCCGTGGGCGGCCGGATCGGCCTCGGCCAAAGGCTGGTGGATCCGCAGGGCCTCGCCGACCGCGGCTCGTGCCTCCTCCCACCGCCCGGCGTTCAACAAGTGGCCGGCCAGCGTGCCGAAGGCCCGCCCGTACCCGGGCGCGTGTGCGGCGGGCTCGGCCTCGGCGAGGGTCCGGCGGACGGCGATGCCCAGCCGGGCCGGGTGCAGCGCCTCCTCGGGGTGGCCCATCTCGGTCAGCAGGGAGGCGAGGACGGAGAGCGCCATGGCGTAACCGGGCCCGTGTGCGGCGGGGTTCTCCTCGAACAGCTCGCGGCGGATGGCGACGGACTCCTGGGCCAGGTCGAGGGCCTTCTCGAACCGTCCCACCTTCGGCAGGAACTCCGCGAGGTTCTTCAGGGCCATCGCGAGCCCGGGCCGGTGCGCGTCCGGATCGGCCTCCGCCAGCTCCCGGAACAGGTCGGCGGCCTCCTGGGCGGTGTCGACGGCGGCCCGCGGAAGGTCCGCCCGCTCCAGGGATATCGCCAGGCTGTTGAGGGCGTTGGCGAGAGCGGGCCGGTACCGGGCGGGGCGCTGGGTGACCAGCCAGCGGAAGACCTCCACCGCGCCCTGAGTCCTCGCCAGGGCGTCCTGTGGCCGTCCGACCCACCACAGCAACTCGCCGAGGTTGCCGAGCGCGTCGGCGAGGCCGGAGGCGTGGGCGTCGGGATCCCGCTCCGCGAGCTGTCGGCCGAGTGCCACGGCCTCTTCGAGCGGGGCGACGGCCTCCCTGCGCCGGCCGGTCCTGGAGAGCAGGCTACCGAGGGTGCTCAACTCCTGGGCGAGCGCCGGAGCGTGGGTGTCGGGATCGGCCTCGAAGAGTCGTCGGGCGAGTTCCACGGACTCCCGGGCCAGATCCAGGGCCTCTTCCCGCCGGCCGGCGGCCCACAGCGATCGGCCGAGGTCGCTCAGCGCGACGCCGAGGTCGGACGCGTAGGCGGCCGGATTCGTCTCGGCCAGGGGCCGGTAGGTGTCCACGGCCTGCTGGGCCGGCGTCACCGCCTCCTCGCGCCGACCCACCCGCACCAGGATCCCGGAGAGCCGGGCGGCCGCCGACGCGTGGTCGGACGCGTAGGCGGCCGGATCCGTCCCGGCGAGCCGTCGGTTGATCTCCTCGCACTCCCGGGCCGGGCCCAGGGCCTCCCGGTACCGCCCGGCCTGCGCCAGGGCGACGGCGAGACCGTCGAGAGCGGAGGCGAGGCCCACGGTGTGCGCGCCGGGGTCGGACTCGGCGAGCGGCCGGAAGAGCGCCACCGCCTCCAGCGCGGGGGCCAGGGCCTCCGCCTCCCGGCCCGCCCCGGACAGGCATCCGCCGAGCGAGATCAGCGCCGCGGGCAGGAGGGATTCGACCAGGTCGGGATCGGAGGCAGCGGGCCGGCGGAGGATCTCCACGCTCTCCCGGGCCGCGTCCAACGCCTCCTCGTGCCGCCCCGCCGCCGACAGCAGCATCCCGAGGTTGGTCAGCGCACTGGCCAGGCCGGGCTCGTACGTGTCCGGGTCCGCGTCGGCGAGGTACCGCCAGGCCGGCATGGAGTCCTGGGCCGTGACGAGCGCCTCGGCCTTCAGCCCCGCGTTGACCAGGCGCCTGACCAGGTTGAACCGGACCAGGGCGTGCGCGACCGGGTCCTGGGTGTCGGCGAGCCAGTGGTGGGCCAGTCGGTAGGCGACGACGGCGGCGCCGGCGTCGAGGTCGGCGTTCCGGCCGAACGGCAGCTCGGCGTCGACGGCCTCCAGCACGTCCCGGGGCAGCCCGGGCAGGTCCGCCAGCGCGGCGAGCGCCGCGCCGCCCGCGCGGATTGCCAGGTCCGGCCGGGCGGCGATCAGCGGGGCCACTTGGCGGGTGACCAGGTGCGGCCAGCGGGCGGCCGCCGCGGAGAGCACGGTCAGGGCGGTACGGGTCCAGACGCGCCCCGCCTCCGTATCGCCGTCGCCGTCGCCGTCGCCGAGCAGGCGTGCGGCCATCTCGGTCGACCGCGGCTCGTCCTCGAAGGCGATGTCGTGCCCGGAGACGCTGAGGGCGAGGAAGTCCTCGGCGAGGCGGTCGGGATACAGCGGTTCCAGGAAGGTGCCGCCGCCACCCTCCTCGCCTTCCGGGTACGCGACGGCGTGGTCCCGGAGCAGCCGATCGGCCGACTGCCCGGTGACCGGGTCGATCGCCCGGGTGACCGCCGTCAGGCCGTCCTCGTACGTCTGGCTCCCGATCAGGGCCGCGACGTACACGCACTGCCCCAGCTCCGTTTCTGCGGTACGGACCCGGCCGTGTCCGTGGAGGTCCCGCCAGTACGCGCGTTCCCGGCTCAGCAGGTACGCGGAGACCTCGGCGGGGCTTGCCAGGGCCGGCAGCGCGGTGCCGTCCTGCCGATGGCGGTGCACCGCGTCGACCAGGGCCAGGGCGGCCATGTGCACGGCCAGCGCCTCGCGGAACCCCTCGTGCTCGCCGAGCGATCGGGGCGGCGGAAGGTCCTCGACGCCGGGGATCCGCAGGACCTCGGCGAAGCGGTCGCGCGCGGCCTCGAAGAGCGCCCGGGGGCTGGTGGGCTCCCCCGGGCGGCCGTCGCCCAGCGGGCCGAGCTCCAGGCGGTCGGACTCGATCTCCAACCGGTCCAGGTCGTTGGCGGCCAGCATCTGCCACCACGCCCCGGCGGCCCGGGAGATCAGCAGCACCCGGGCGCGGTCCGGCTGGCGGGTGGCGTCCGCGCACAGGGCCAGCAAGTCGGCGGCGGGCCAGCGGTCGGCGTAGTCGACGACCAGCAGCGTTCCCGCACCGCCGGAACCGCCGACCCCGCGCGGATGCCCCCCGTCCGGGAGGCTCGCGTGCCGGGCCTGGAGGACCCGCCAGCCCCGCTCCGCACTCCCGCGGGCGAACTCGGCGGCCAGCCGGGACTTGCCCTGGCCGCCGACCCCGTGCAACAGCAGCGCCGCCACCGGCTCCTCGCCGTCGCGCCAGGCCGCCAGGTGGGCCAGCTCGGAGTGGCGGCCGGTGAAGTCCACGACCTCGTACCGGGCCTTGAGCAGCTTCCCGGGTTGATTGCGGGCCGACGTGAACGACAGCGCGGGGCGGTCGAACGGGAACCCGTCCAGCCAGTACAGAGGGCGCGCCTGGTGGACGGTGAGGTTGACGTCCCCGGTCACGCCGCTGACCTGGAAGACCGGACCGTTGACGACGGAGTCGACCACCCACTGGTCGCCCTGGCGCAGCTCCTTCCTGCGGCCGATCACTGCCGGATCTCCAGACCGCCCTCCAGGCCGGTCGCCTGGACCACCGGGCCGGACACCTCACCCCCCACGCTCTGTCCTGCGGACGTCGACGCGGCCTCCCCGCCCTGAGCCGACCGCGAGCGCCGCGCCGTCGTCGCGGCCGGGTCGCTCTGCTGCACGATCGTGACGTCGCCCTTCGCGCCGTCGATCTGGACGACCCCCGCGCCGAACTGCCCGTGTGCGTGCTGGCCACCCCCGGTGCCTCCGCCACCCCCGGCGCCCTCGCCGCCCTCCTGCCCCGCCGTGGCGAAGGACTTGCCCCAGACCGCCGTCAGCCCCGCCGCCGCGGCCCCCGCCCCCACTCCCAGGGCCAGCCGTGCTCCGTCGTCGTGTTCCACCCAGAGCGGCCCGACGACTTCCCCGAAGATCCACGTCGCCACCGCGAAGGCCAGGACCGTGACCAGTCCCGCCACCCACCATCTCCACCCGGACCGCAAGACTTCCTCCCGACCACGCCACGCGCCGACTTGACGGATCATCACTTGTCTCGCATCCGCCTCGTCCCGTCAATATTTCAGGACGAACCACGACCGCTCCCGGTTTCACGCCGGTTCACCCGCCTGGGGCCGCAGCGCGTTCTCCGTGGCCCGGGCCGCTCCGGCAGGCCGCGCCGGTGCACCCCGGTCCTCACCCGGTGGAGAGTCACGTCGGTCACCTGCCGGTGATCACGCCCCCGTCCGCGCCGACCGTTGCCCACCGGTTTCCCCGTCCGGTCTTGTCGGTGGGGTTCCCGGACCGCCTGGTCGGGCGGTAGCCGGTCCGTTCACGATCACCTGGTGGCGAGGCCCTGAACGCCATCGGCGTCAGGGCCTGTGGGGGGACCCGTACGGGCCCGGGTGGTTCAGGCGGCTTCCTCCACCGGGTGCTCTTCCACCGAACGGGAGTCGGTGAGGCTCAGCGCGCCGCCGGCGGCGATCAGGCCCACGACGACGGCGAGGAGGGCGTAGGTGATGCGCTCGCCGTGGAAGAAGGACGCGACGAGATCGCCGCTCCAGGCGCCGGCGGGGAGCTGGGTGGTGACCAGGACGGCGATGAGGGTGCCGACGACGGCCGTGCCGACGCTGGAGCCGACCTCCTGGGCGGTGTCGTTGAGGGCGGCGCCGATGGAGGTGCGGTTGCCCGGCATGGCGTCGACGAGGGCGACCGCGCAGATGGTCATGACGGTGCGCAGGCCGATGGTCATCAGGACCATGCAGAGCGCGATGACGGCGTAGCCGTGTTCGACGCCCCAGGCGAGTCCGGCCAGCGAGCCCGCGAGGAACCCGGCACCCACCAGGCAGGCGATGCGATGCCCGAAGCGGCGCGCGAGCCACTCGGACAGCGGAGTCGCCAGGATCATCGTCGCGATGATCGGCAGGTTGGCGAGGCCGGCCCGGACCGGGCTCCACCCGTAGGCGTACTGGAAGTGCAGGATCAGGCCGAACATCACGCTCGCCATGGCGATGGACGTGCCGATCTGCGCGACGGCGGCGCCCCGGACGGTTCCGCGGGAGAACAGGCTCAGGTCGAGCATGGGCGCGGCCGTGCGGCGCTCGTGCCGGACGAACCAGATCGCCGCGGCGAGGGCGCCGACGACCGACGCGAGGGTGATCGTGGAGAGCCATCCGTGCTCGACGCCGCTGGTGAGCGAGTAGCAGGCGAGGCCGATGGCGGTGACGCTCAGGACGGCGCCCGGTACGTCGAGGGAGTCCTTGGTGAGGTCCTCCGGCCGGTCGGCCGGGACGCCGAGCCGTACGCCGACGCAGGCGATCACCGCGATGGGCGCGTTGACGAGGAGCAGCCACTCCCACGACACGTGCGCCAGCGCCGTACCGCCGAGCAGCGGGCCGAGGACGAAGCCGGACATGCCGACGACGATCATCACCGTCATGGCGCGCATGCGCAGCGCCTTGTCGTCGAAGAGCCGGAAGACCAGGGAGTTCGTGATCGGCGCCATCGCCGCGGCGGCTATGCCGAGCGCCGCGCGCAGGGCGATGAGCCCGCTCGCGGAACCGACGAGGAGCACACCGAGGCTGAGCGTGCCGAAGACCGTGAGTCCGATCAGGAGCACACGGCGGCGTCCGAACCGGTCCGCGAGGGACCCGGCGGTGAGCAGCAGCCCACCGAAGGTGAGCGAGTAGGCCCCCGTCACCCACTGCAGCGCGGTCGTGCCCGCGCCCAGGTCGCGGCCGATGGTCGGCAGTGCGATCGACAACAGCGTGTTGTCGACCATCTCGACGAAGAAGGCCAGGCAGAGCGCGGCCAGGGGAATCCACGCCGCGCGCAGCGACGGGTAGGTGCGGGGCGGGTTCGTGAGCGTGGCGGTGGTCATGGCGCACTCCTTTCGATCGAACACGGTTCGGTTATCGAACGGTGTTCGATCCGGTACGATAGAACAACGTTCGATCCGATGCAAAAGTGAGGGGCCCACGCCATGGCACGCCAGCAGACCCGCCCCGGCGGCGGACGTCGACGCGCTTCCCACTCGATGGAGTCCGTCCTCGGCGAGGCGGTCGCCCTGCTCGACGAGGCGGGAGCCTCGGCCCTGACCTTCCGGGCCCTGGCCCAGCGCCTCGGCGGAGGCGTGGCCAGCATCTACTGGTACGTCGCGAACAAGGACGAGCTGCTGGACCGCGCCACCGACCACGTCATGGCCGGCGTCCTCGCCGACATCGAGAAGCTCCCGCCCAGCGAGGACCCGATCGACGACCTGCGCGCGATGGCCGTCACCCTCTTCGACGCGGTCGTCCGTCGCCCCTGGCTCGGCGCGTACTTCATGCGCAACACCGACGTCCAGAGCAATTCCCTGCGCGTCTACGAGAAGCTCGGCCGGCAGACCCTGCGTCTGGACCTCACCGCCCGCCAGCGCTTCCACGCCGTCTCCGCGGTCGTCGGCGTCGTCGTCGGTTCGGCCGTCGACATGGGTCAGGAACCGCCCCAGGAGATCCTCGACGGCGCGGTGGACCGCGACGAGTTCCTCGGCCGCTTCGCCCGGGCCTGGCGGGGGCTCGCGCCCGACGAGTTCCCGTTCGTCCACGGGATCGTCGACGAGTTCGACGGCCACGACGACGTCGACCAGTTCCGTTCCGCCCTGGACCTCACCCTGGCGGGCCTCCGCCTCCAGGCCGGCCTCTGACGGTCCTCGACCCTCGGCCCTCGACCCTCGGCTGTGCGTATCGCGGCGGGCGCAACCGTGACCGGATCGGTCTGGACAGGATCGGACCGAGCCGGGCGGGGCAGGCCCCGTCGCCTTGGGCGGGGGTGCGTGGGGGAGTCGGCGGAGCCGGGGTCGACACCTTCCGTGACGGGTCGGTTGCGGAGTGTGCTTAGGTGGGTGTCGCGTGATCAACCCCGGGACGGAGTGCACATGTCGGTCAGGCTGTCTGACGAACTGAAGAGCTACGTGGACGACAACGCGGTCTTCGCGAGCATCGCCACCATCCAGCCCGACGGAAGCCCGCAGCTGTCGGTCGTCTGGGTCAAGCGTGACGGTGACGATCTGCTGATCTCCACCACGGTCGGCCGCCGCAAGGAGCTGAACCTCCGCCGGGACCCGCGCGTGACCGTCATCATCAACCCCCCGGACGCTCCCTACCACTATGCCGAGGTCCGCGGCATCGCCTCCGTCACCACGGAGGGAGCCGCCGAACTGACGGACGAGCTGTCCCGCAAGTACACCGGCAAGGAGTACAAGGACTTCAACCCCGCGGCGGCGAACGACAGTCAGAGGGTCGTCGTCCGCATCACCCCGCGCAAGGTCGTCGGAGCCCTCTGAGCGAAGGCGGGTCCGCCGTGCCCGGCGTAGGGAGACCGCTGCCCTCGTGTGACCTGCGGCGCGGGATCCGGCGGACGGGGGAGGCCACCCGCCATCCTCGGGGGAGGCGACCGGCACCGGGCCGGTCAGGAGCGCCCTGAAGGGACTGGCCGGGGCAGTGCACTGCCGATCCTCATGCCGGCCCCCGGCCTCGGGGCGCCCCGTAGCCGCGCCGCATGCTCCGACGGGCCGGGAGCCGGCGACGCTGTGTACGTCCCGCCGGAACCCTGCACGGGGTGGACGACGCGTACGCCGACATCAGTCCGTGCGCGGACAGCAGGGGCCTGCGCCTCACCGTCCCGGCACCGGCCTCCCGCGGGCGCGAGGAGGCCACCGGCATGCGGATCCCTACCACCGACACCCGCTGCGTCAACCTGCTGATCGGTCGTCACCCGGCCACGACCTGCCTCCCGTACGCGCTCGACGGCGCCCTCACCACTCTCCGGCCCGGCAGCCCGGAGGAGGTGACGGTCCACGTCGCCGTGGGCCCCACCTGCTCGACGGTGGTCTCGAAGCTCGGCTACCGGATACCGGACGGCCAGACCCTCCACACCGGCGGAATGCAGCCGAGACCAGAACGGACCTGCGTTTAGACCATGTGGAGAAAGTGCTTCGTCCGTCGCCCTGCGCCGTGATGGTCGCGGTGTGGGGTGAGGGGATCCTTCCGCCGATCAGTGGGCCGTGCGCGATCGGGCGGGCCCACCGGGCGACAAGGCGTGTTCCTCCCGCGCCCGCCAGGCTCGGTCGGAGAGAAACCCGGTAGCGCTGTAGGAAGCCAGGGCTTTGCCTGCGGCCCATGCGCCGGCCTCGAAGGCGCGACCGGCGCCTGGCTCGCCGCGTGTCGTCGGAGCCGGCCCTGGTCGGCTACTTCTCCGCACAGCAGAAGGACTTCGAGACACGCATGACGTCGGCAGCCGTAGAACGGGCAGCGCACGGCGCTCGGGTGGTCGCGCGGATGGTGCAACGCCGAGGCGTCTCGGACGGCGGGGCCCGGAAGATGGGTCTGCCCTACTCCTCGCGAACTCTGCTGACCCACGGGAAAGTCCGCGTCACCCCGATTCCGCCCGTACCCCCCGACGACGTCGCTGCCCTGTGCCGGTTGCTTCGCCGGACGTTCGGGAGCAGCGGATTTCCGCCGCCGGGGTCGATTGCGGCCGCGTCAGACGGCGGCCGGCGCGGGTGCCTCTGCCTTCGTCTCGTCCGCGGAAACGACAGCGGGCGCGGGTGCGGGCCAGGTGTAGAACACCGTGTTCTGCTGCTTGCTCCTCTCGAGCCCTTCCGTCACGGTGAGCCTCTCCAGAGCGTTGCGGACCGTCTGTGCCGACGCCGCCCGGCCGGGGTGCGCGGCTTCCAGCTCGCTCTGGATCTCGCCGGCCTTCTTGGGTTCGCCGGGCTGCTGCGACAGCAGCGCTGCGAGGAGCTCGCCGAGCGTGGGCTCGGCCTCCGCGGTCTTCTTGCTCTCCGCGGTGGTCTTCTTGGAGGTCGCCTTCTTGGGGGCTGCCTTCTTGGCGTCCGTGGTCTTCGCGGGGGCTGCCGCGCGCTTGCCGGCCGTCGTCTTCCGGGCGGTCCTCTTCGGAGCCGGAGCCGGAGCCGCGACAGAAGCGGTCTCCTCCGTCCTGGGAGAGGGCACGGCCGCCGTGTCCTCTCCGACGGGGAGAGCATCGGGCAAGGACACGGCCGCTACCGGCGCGCTGTCGGCGGCCGACGGGGTGTCGGTCAGTGCCTCGGTGAGCCACTTCTCCTCTGCCCGGAGCTTGTCCAGGCGTGTGGTGATGGTCGCCTGCTCGGCCTGGTTGGCTTCGAGGGCTGCGGCCAGGTGTGCCGCGTACTCGCTCTGGATCGGGTTCTTGACGGGCTCGTTGGCCACGGTGTCCACGCTCCTTGTGCAGGGATGTGCGTTGGTGCCGGATGCTACTTGTCGTAGGCCGGGGCTGGTTGGCGAATCCCACCGGCTCATGTCCGCACAGAGGCGGTCAACCCGACCCCCGACCGAGCAGGCCGAGGCCCGAGCGGGCCGGAGAACATCGCTCCACGCCAGGGCCGGATCGGGTGAGTCGTCATGGCGGTGGCAAGCGGGACCCATCATGTTCCCGGCAGTCAGGCGGGGGAGGCCGCGTACGGCGGGCGGGTGCTGCCTCCGGGACGTCTCCGGGGCGTCTCCGGGGCGTCTCCGGGGTCGTGCCTGCTGCGACCGGTGCGTCCTCGCCCCGTATGCGTATGCGTATGCGTATGCGTGTGCCTGTACGCGGCGCGCCGTCGAAGGTCACGTCGATATCGGTGTCGGCACCCCGGCGCGTGATCTCGTACGCCGTCTTCGCCGCCCCGAAGGCGGCCACGACGGGATGACGGGGCCTGTGGTGCGCCGTGGTCGCCGCGTCCGGTACCCGGCGAAGCCGAAGCCGAAGCCGAAGCCGAAGTCGGGGGAACCCGCCCAGTTGGGTGCGTTTTGACGGGTTGACGGTGAGGTGGGCAGGATCGCCATGGAGGGCGAAGTCACGGACGAGGCGGAGGAGTGGGCGTGAACCCGGATACCGGTGTCCTGGTGAGCGGGCGGGCCGGGGCAGCGCCTCCGGGATCCTCGGACGTCATCGTCGCCGCGGTCCGCGCTCTCGACAGGGCCGTGGAGTTCGCCGTCGACACGCGGGCTCGCGACGGGGCCTGGTACGTCCTGTCGGAGCCGCGCGTCCTGGAGAACGCCGTCGCGGCCTGCTCCCTGGCGGGTGTGGAGCGGGCGCGGCCCGCGCGGGAACGCGTACTGCGCTGGCTCGACGGTGCCGTGCCGCAGGGGCACGACGCGCTCGTGTCCGCCGCCGACCGATGGCTCGCGGCCCTGAACCGCGGCCGAGCCCCGGTGACCTTCGAGCCTCCGCCGGCGTACGAGGGACCGCAGGCCCGGCGCGTCCTGTACCTCCAGGCCCTGGGCTGCGCGGTGGGCGCCGAGGGCGCGGACGCCCGGGGCCTGCTGACGCGGGCCCGGGCCGCGCTGGGGCCCGACCGCGGACGGGGCGTCAAACCGTGGCAGCGCGCGATGCTGCTGGCCTTCGAGGCCATCGCCTGCGCCGCCCTGGGCATGCCCCTGCCCGCGGGCACCCTGGAGACGTGGCAGGGCACGCAGTCGGCCGACGGTTCCTTCTCCGGCATGCCGCTGGTGACGGGGATGCTGCACCTGGCCCTCACCCGGGCGGCCCCCGACCATCCGATGACCCGCCGCTGTCGCGACGCCCTGCTCGCCGCCCAGCAGCCGGACGGCACCTGGCGGTTCCTGGTCAGCGAGGTCTGGGACACCGGCCTGATGGTCCGCGCGTTACGCGGTCACCCGTGCTTCGACGCGGACACGCTGCCGGCGTCCCTGGAGTTCCTGGCCCTGGCCCAGCGGGAGGACGGCGGTTGGGCCTGCACGGCGGCCCTGGAATCCGACAACGACTCCACCGGCAACACCCTCCTCGCACTGGCCGGGACCGCCTGGGCGGATCAGGCCCGCACGGCCGCCGCACGCTACGCGCTGCGGCACCGGACACCCGAGGGCCTGTGGACCACATGGCATTCCGGAGACGACGACCCGGCACCCGACGTCGTGGCCCACATGGTCGCCGGCATCGACGCCGCCGCACTGCCGGGCATCGACCTCGCTCCGGCCCGGTCGTGGCTCGCGTCCCTGGCCACCGGGGGCGGTTGGAGCTCCGGCTGGTACATCCCGCCCGCCTACGGCGCCGCCGAGATCGGCCCGGCCCTCGGCCCCCATCCCGCGAACCGGGCGGCCGCCCGGGAGCTTCTCGCGACGCAGCGGGCGGACGGCGGCTGGCCCCGTATCGCCGGCGAACCCCACTCCAGCCCGACGGCCACCGGCCTCGCCCTCTCGGCACTGACCACCGGCGCGGCCGACCCGACCGGAGCCGCCCTGATCCGGGGCCTCGGCTTCCTCGTCGACTCGCAGACGAGCGGCGGCTCGTGGCACGACCGCCCCGTCATGTACGGGCCCCGGCCCTTCCTGACCGTCACCGCCACACAGGTCCACGCCCTCGCCGCCCGCGGACTGCGCGACGCCCTGGGCGCGGTCGGAACCGCGCCGCTTGACCACGGGCCGCGCTCCGGCGCATGACCGGGCGGCGTGCCGCGGACGTCGGCCTTCGACGGCGCCTCTCGCCGGGACACCCCTTGCAGGGACACCCCTCGCGGGCGCCGCGATACGGCTCGCCGAACCGGCCGACGTACTCGGCGCACGTACTGGGCGCACGCGCACACGTCACCCGCCTCGCTCGACGTACCCGGCGGGGGCCGGTGGCCACCTCACGGGACGAGCATGACGGCGGCCAGCAGGACGAGTCCCTGCGCGTCCCCCCAGGGCCGGGGGTGGACACCGGGCCGGGGGCGGTAGGAGGCGAGCATGGCAGCGGCGTAGAGGGCCCACAACAGGAACGGCACGGGCTCGACGAGTTGTCCGGCCACCGCCCCGCAAGCGGCCATCCCATAGGCGGCGGCGCGGGTCCGGCGTTCTCCGAGCAGCACCGGGACGCTCATCGTGCCGTCCCGCAGATCGTTGTCGACGTCGCGCAGGTCGTTCAGGAGCGCCCCCACGCTCCCGACGAGCGCCCCGGCCAGGGCCAGCCACCACAAGCGCGGGTCGTGGAGCCGATGTTGGTGGACGGCCGGCAGGAGCACCGTGATCAGCACCCACGCGGCCATGGTGTAGGGGAGTTTGACGCAGGGCAGCTGCCGGGGCGCCAGCCGCCGGCCCCGCCACGGGACCAGGGGTGTGGCGTAGAACCAGGCCATGACGCCGACGGTGGCCAGGATCGCGGCGCACCACGGCCGCAGGACGGTCACCGGCACCAGTGCCGCGGCGCAGACGACCGCCCACCCGGTCAGGGGGCGCCGGTGGCGCGCCACCCAGGCGGCCCGCGGACTGGTGTCGGCGTCGGCGTCGGCGGACTGAAGCCGGTCGCGGGTGTATCCGGCCGCGATGAAGAGGAAGGCGAAGGCCGCGATCAGCGGGTCGCCGGGCCGGTGCAGCACCAGGGCGGTGACCCAGGTGAACGCGGCGGCGCCGGCGCCGAGGGTGACGTTGGTCCAGGAGAGGAAGGTCAGGGGTCCAGGGACGGGAGTGGGGGCGAGGGGCTTGCCCAACGGGCCTGTCTGCGTGGTCATCGGTCTCCTCCGGGGGCGCCGGCGGGAGGCGCCGTCAGCGGGTCAACGACCGATCGGGGAGCCGGTGACACGGGGGCTCGGGCCGCCGCCGGGGAGGACGCCGCTCGGGATGCCGCCACCGAGGGCATTCCGCATCGCGGCGGCTGCGTGAGTGCGCGACGCGGCAGTGCGGCAGAGCCCGTGACCGGGGAGGGGTCCGCTGCCCTGAAACCTGGGCCGTCCAGCCGGGTACCCTGCCCCGGCGGCTCTGCTCCCTGCGCGTGGAGGGATGGTCCGCCTCAGCTGACCGGCTACCAGGTCCGCAACCCTGTTCCCCGTATCCGCGGGGATGGCCCCTACTCCCCTCCGCCTGCAGTGTCATCTGCCGGCGACGCCGGCGAACCTCGTTCCGAAGTGGTCAGGGAGAGACAGGAACGTCCAGGGCCTACGATCACACCCCTGCCCCTGCCCCTGACCTCACCCCTACCCGTCCTGCGTGGTTCCGGCGGAGCCGTCCTCCGGTCCGAGGGCGACGGACTGGTGTGGAGCCGGGGCGACATGGAGACGCGGATCCCGCTCCAGGCCGTCCGGCGGGTCCGCGCCGAGGGGAGTGCGGTCGCCGTGGAGCTCACCGCCCCGGCCGGGACGACCCCGGCCGTCCACTGGGTCGACGCCATGAGCGAGGCGGCGGCCACGGTCTTCGCCGACGCGGTCAACGCGACCCTGCCCGACCGCGCCGAGGAGGCCCGGGAGAGCGCCGACGGCTCGGCCCTCGTCACCGTCCGTGCCCTGACCGAGCCCGAGCAGGACAGGACAGGCGGACGTGCGTGCTCAGGCTCTGGGCCGGGGCCGTCGCCCTCCTGGCCGTCGTGCTCACCGTGGCCGTCCGGGCGGACCGTTGTTCCGTGGCGTGGTCTGCCGTGTGAGTACGGGCCCTGGCAAACGGTGTATGGGCTGTTCCGGCGCTGGCAGCGGCAGGGTGTGTGGGCCCGACTGCTGACGTTGCTGCAGGCACGGGCCGATGCGGCCGGGCCGATCGCCTGGGAGGTGAATGTCGACTGCACGGTCTGTCGGGACCATCGGCATGCGGCCGGTGCCCGTCGCGACGGCGCGGAGCAGCAGGAGCCGCCCGGCGGAGTCGGGCATGAGCCGGACGACCATGGGCTGGGCAGGTCCCGGGGCGGGTTCACCACGAAGATCCATCTGGCGTGCGAGCAGGGCCAGAAGCCGTTGTCGCTGCTGGTCACGGCAGGCCAGCGGGGCGACAGTCCTCAGTTCGAGCCGGTCCTGAAAGCGATCCAGGTTCCCAGGCCCGGTGCTGGCCGGCCACGGACTCGCCCGCTGCGGGTGCGGGGAGACAGGGCGTATTCCTCGCGCGCGAACCGCGCTTACCTGCGCAGACGTGGGATCAGGTGCACGATTCCCGAGCCGGCCGGCCAGGCGCGCAACCGCAAGAGTCGTGGCCGTACGGGTGGCCGCCCGGGTGACCCCGACGCAGGCGGAATTCTGGCCGGTTCGAGCCGCACGACCATGTCGACTGCCGCGCACGTCTGCGACGGCCGCCCATTCGTTCGAGGGGAACGGCCGTGTGCCGACTCCCGTCGCCCCACCAGCAGGCGGCCTCGCAGTCCGGCTCGCAGCGCGGTCACACCTGCCCTCCCCGTTCGGGTCATGAACGTTCTCGATCTCGGCAGTTGCCCCTCCTCGACACCCCCGCTGAGTAGGCGATACGAACCGGCGTGAAGAGGCTGACCAAGATCGCCCGGTTGCGCTTCGCCATCACTGGACCATCGCGTTCCGTTTGTGAATGAATACCTAGCGTTACGTTCTTCTCTCATTCCCTCTTCTCGTGGGCCCCGACGAAAGGGCACAGCCATGTCTTCTGCCATGCGTAAGACGACGACCACTCCCAGGGCGCGGCGGCTGGCCGCCGCCACGATCGCACTCGGCAGCTGCCTCGCACTCGCCGTACCGGCGGGAGGTGCCGCCGCGGCGCCCGCCGACCCCGTACCGACCGTCTTCTTCGGCGACTCCTACACCTCCAACTTCGGCATCGCTCCCGTGAACAACCAGGACAACGAGAGGGGCTGGTGCTTCCAGGCCACGGACAACTTTCCCGCCGTCGCCACCCGGAGCCTTGCGGACAAGGGCATCACGCTCGACGTCCAGTCGGACGTCTCCTGCGGAGGCGCCCTCGTCCACCACTTCTGGGAGAAGCAGGAGCTGCCCTTCGGTGCCGGGACGCTCCCGGCGCAGCAGGACGCGCTCAAGCAGGACACCCAGCTCACCGTGGGAAGCCTGGGCGGCAACACACTGGGCTTCAACCGCATTCTGAAGCAGTGCTCCGACGAGCTCCGGAACCCCTCTCTGCTGCCGGGAGACCCGGTGGACAAAGATGAGCCGGCCGCCAAGTGCGGTGAGTTCTTCGAGACCGGGGACGGAAAGCAGTGGCTGGACGGCCAGTTCGAGCGGGTCGGCTGGGAGCTGGAGGAGCTGCTCGACCGCATCGGCTACTTCGCCCCCGACGCGAAGCGCGTCCTGGTCGGCTACCCCAGGCTCGTGCCCGAGGACACCACCAAGTGCCTGACCGCGGCGCCCGGCCAGACACAGCTGCCGTTCGCCGACATCCCCCAGGACGCCCTGCCGGTCCTGGACCAGATCCAGAAGCGGCTGAACGACGCCATGAAGAAGGCCGCCGCCGACGCCGACGGCGGCGCCGACTTCGTCGACCTCTACGCCAGCACCGGCGCCAACACGGCGTGCGACGGCGCCGACCGCGGCATCGGCGGCCTTCTGGAGGAGTCCCAGCTCGAACTCCTCGGCACCAAGATCCCCTGGTACGCGCACCCCAACGCGAAGGGCCGCGACATCCAGGCCAAGCAGGTGGCCGCCAAGATCGAGGAAGCCCTCAACCGCTGACCGGCCACACGACCGCTCTCCCCGCATGAACGAAGCCCCAGGACCCGCCATCGGCCTGGGGCTTCGCGGCACACCGGATTCCAGGGCACTTGTCCCAACTGGCCCTCACCACCGCATGGTGCGCCTGACAACGCTCACCTCAAGTAGCCCCGCTCAACGCCGTCCCAGCCAGCGACCACCAGATAAAGCAGGGCCTGGTCGCCGTCCCCTTCGGCGCGGCCGCCACCACGGGCGGCATCCTGCTGGTCGTCTTCGCCTTCCAGGGCGTGTACGACGACTACGCGCTCACGGCCGGCTGACCCGCGTCCCCACCCGGTCTGGCGATCCGTTCCGAGCGGTGTGACCGAGTGGTGTGACCGGGCGGGACGGCTCCTTGAGGCTGTCGGGGTGGCGAGGGCGGCCCTGTCCACCAGAACGGGTTCTGGCTCGGGCTCCGTGCCGTGGGTATCGAGAAAGTGCGCCTTGACACGCGACGCACCACGGCTGGCGCCGTCTGCCCAGGACGCGGAGCCTGCTCGACTGGTCGACCCGGTCCACGTCACGTGAGCGAAGCCGGGCTGTGTTCGTCAGGCCTTTGATCGGGTGCCGCTTGGACGGAGGATGGGGGAAGAGAGCGGGTCCGCGTGGTGGAGTGCGGACCTCTGACGACTTCGACAGCAGGGAGTGTTTCTTCCGATGACCGCACAGCCCGCCCGTCTTGAGCGCAGCGGTCCCGAGACCGTCCCGGTCCTGGAGGTCCCGCCGTTCAAGCCTTCTCTCGTCAAAGCGGTGTTCAGAGACGTGACGTCGATGCACGTCTCTCGGTCGGCCGCGTGGGCCGCCGCGTCGGTGACGCGGACGGTGCTGACGGGGATCATCGACGGCGCGAGGAGAGCGGCCGTGGAGGAGGACCGGAAGAAGCTGGTTCCCGGGGACCTTCTTTCGGCGATCGATCGGAACGTCGAGCTCGAGGTGGGGGAGAAGTGGTACGACCACAGCCCGACGTTTCGGGGCCTGACCGGTGACCTGTACGACGCCGAGGGTGTCCTCGTGTCTCCTCGTCAGCGCAGAGGGCCACGCAAACCGAGTGCTGTGGTCGGAGCCCACAGGTTCGAGGCCGGGGTCAGGAAGCTGCTGAGGAGCCAGGGGGTGACGGCCGTCCCGGCGATGGTCCGCGACCTGGACGGGATCGCGAGCGTGTTCCTGACGGACCTCGCCCGGGACGCCGCCATGGTCGTCCGCGAGGGCGGGGTCAAACGTTTCGGGACGGTCACCCTGGGGACGTCGAGCGAACCGGCCCCACCCCCGTTCCTTGAGGATTCCGTCCGGGCCTTGTCCGTCCGCAGGGGGGACGGGCGGACCATCGGCAGGGACGACATCCTGGCCGCCACCACGATCCGGTTGTTCGGCGGCGACCTCAGGCAGCGAGCCCTCACCGAAGCACGCGAGGCGACGCAGGACACTCCGGCCGACTGAGCGGGGGCGCCCGGCATCGTCGCCTCATCCTCATCCTGGTCCTCATCTTCATCCTCATCCTCGTCCGCTACTGCGTACTCGCCGTAAGCAGAAGACGCTGCAGGCCGGTTGGGGTAGTCCGAGGCGGAGGCCGGAGAGGTCGGAGAGGCCGGGGGCAGCCGGTCGGCCGCCCGCGCGGAGTGCGAGGCCCTCGCCCGGGCGCCTGTCGGTGCCCCCTCAGACCCCGCCGTCCCGGGCCGAACGGCTCTGAAGCGAGGCCAGGGCAGAGCGGGTGGAGACGCCGGTCTTCCGGTAGACGCGGCTCAGGTGCGACTCGACCGTGCGGGGGCTGAGGTAGAGCCGGGCCGCGATGGCGGGGGTGGTCAGTCCGTCGGCGACCAGGGCCGCGATCTCCCGTTCGCGCGGGGTGAGCGAGGCGAGTACGGGATCCGGCGCGCCCCCGGCCGCAGGCGGCTCTGGCGCCGTGGGGCGCAGCAGGTCGGCCAGTTCGGTCAGGTGCCTGGCGCCTCCTGCGGCGGCGAGGTGCCGGACACGGTCGCACAGCGCGTGGGCGCGGTCGTGGTCCCCGGAGGCCGCGGCCGGGGCCGTACCGAACAGCAGGCCGACCGCTTCCCACAGGACGGCCCCGGAGCGGCCCGCGGCGTCCGCGGCCTCTTCGAAGAGCACGGCGGCGGCCGCTGTGTCGCCCTCGGCGAGCAGCACCTGCGCGGTACCGCGGAGAGCCGCCGCCCGCTGCGAGGGGAGCCCCAGCCGTTCGGCCTCCGTACGGGCGCGCTCCGCCCAGCCCCGGGCGGCCGCCGGGTCGCCCGTACCGAGGGCGGCGACGACCAGGGCCTCCAGAATGAGCGGCCGCATGGAGGGGTGCAGGCGGTGGAGATCGTCCCCGCCCGCGCGCAGGATGGCGGCGCGGGCCCGCCGTGGGTCCCCGCCGAGCAGGGCGGCCTGGCCGAGCAGGCACCAGGCGATGGACGCCCACCAGTTCGTACTGGCCCCGGCGGCGGCGACGGCCTCCTCCGCCACCGTCAACGCGGTCCGGTCGCCGGGCGGCCGGGCGTAGAGCAGGGCGTGTGCCTTGTTGGCGAGGACGAAGGCCAGCAGTTCGTCGCTGCCGATGCCCCGGGCGATGGTCTCGGCCTCGTCGGCGAGTTCCACCGCCGACTCGATCCGAAGGGTCGTGAGGTGGACGTGCGCCTTGCAGAGCAGCAGGTGCGGGACGACGTAGAGGCGGCCGCCGCGGCGTGCGACGGCGAGGCCTCGGTCGACGTGCCGTTCGGCGTCGTCGTACCGCTCCAGGAACGCCTCCGCCCAGCCGAGGCGGGCGAGGGGCTCGCACAGGTCGGCGATGTCGTGGTCGGTGAGGGCGTCGACCAGCGCGGCCGCTCGCGCGGTGGCCTCGCATGCGGCCGGCATCTCGCCCTCGTACGTCTCGCCCAGGGCGGCGATGGCGAGCATGCCGGCCTCGGCGACCTCGTCGCCGAGGCGCCGGGCCAGGTCCAGCGTGCGGGCCACGTCCGCCCGCACCTCGGGGTACGGGGTGGCGTGCGGCGCGGACGAGCCGAGCTCCATGCCGAACGCGACCGCGTCGGCGGCCGACGGGCCGGGGAAGCGGGACAGCTCGCGGCGCAGCAGCGCGATGGACTCGGGGTAGCGTCCGCGGTGACGCTCCATCACCGCGCACAGGGTCACGGCCGAGGCCCGCGCGGCCGCCGTGGACGGCTCGCCCGGCGGTGAGATCGCCATGACCTCGTGGAGGAGGTCCCGGCTCTCCCGCAGGCCGCCCGACACGCCCAGGGCGCCGGCTCGGCGCAGCATCAGCTCCCGGCGCAGGGCCAGGTGCTGCGGCCGGTCGGGCAGGTGGGCGAGGGCGACGCCCCACCAGTGGGCGCTGCTCGCGGGCGCGGTGGAGACGGCGCGTTCGGCGGCGTCGGTCAGTACCGCGACGGCCTGGGGGTCCCAGCCGGTGAGCGAGAGTTCGACGTGGTGGGCCCGTTCGGCGGCGGGGGCACCCGAGTCGGCCAGTGCCTGCGCCGCGAGCCGGTGCATGCGGACACGGGTGTGGGGTTCGATGCTCTCGTGGACGAGGGTGCGCAGCATCGGGTGGCGCAGGGTCCACCGGGCGCCGGGCGCCGGGCGCAGCAGATCGCGGTTGCCCAGCGCGGCCAGGTCGGCGTGGACGGATTCCTCGTCCCGGCCGGTGACCCGGGCCAGCAGCGGCGTGGTGCCCCGGTCGCCGAGCACGGCCACCGCCTCGGCGATGCGACGCTGGGCGGGGAGTAGCGGAGTCAGCTCGTCCAGGAGGACGGAACCGAGTCCGGAACCGAGCCCGGAGGCGTGAGGCGCCGCGTGCCGGTCGTGGAGCGCGAAGGGCTGGTGAGCGGCGGGCCCGGCGGCCTCGGGCCGGACGGCCTGCCCGCCTTGCCTCGCCTGCCGCGCGGGCCCGGCCTGAAGCAGGGCGAGGAAGTACAGCGGGTTCCCGTCGCTGGCCGCGTACAGCTCGTGGGCCCGATCGGGCGGCAGGCCGGGGGCCAGGGCCGGTGCGAGGACCTCGACGCAGGCCCGGTCGTCGAGCGGGCCGAGATCGAGGCGGAGCACCGTACCCAGGTCGACGCCCCGCATCAGGGCCGCGGCCGGGGAGTCCGAGGTCTGACGGTCGCGGCGGGCCACGACGATCACGAGCGGAGCGCGCGGCGGATGACGCACCAGATGGTCGAGGAGCTCCAGGGACGCCGGGTCGGCCCAGTGCAGGTCGTCCAGGGCCAGGACCAGGCCCGGTGCGGCGGCCCGTCCGAGCCGTACGGCGACCGACCGGTGCAGTCCGAACCGCTCGCCCCGGTGCCACGGGCCGGCCGCCGCGTCCGTCAGCTCCAGATCGTGATCGGCGAGGGCGTCGCTGAACGGCTGGTAAGGAAGGTGCTGTTCGTATTCGGTCGCCCGGCCGCGCAGTACGCGCACCCCGCGGAGCTCCGCGCGTCGGCAGAACTCCGCGAGGAGACGGCTCTTGCCGATCCCGGCCGCGCCGGCGATGTCCACGACCGCGGGCCCGCCGGTTCCGTCGAGCCTGCGGTCGAGCAGCCGTTCCCAGCTCTCCAGCTCGGTCTCACGGCCGACCAGCGGCGTCACTTGCACGCCTGACTCCCCTTGGGACGAGGGCCGTTCGGGACGGCCGTTGCGTGACGATCTTACGTATCCGATTAGGTGACTTCACGGATGTCCCGATGAACGGCCTGGGTCAGTGTGGGTGGTCGGAACCGGACGCGAGCGGGCGCGAGCGGGCGCGGCGGAACGGGTTGTGGGCCGCCCCGCCCGACGACCCGCCCGACGACTCGTCCGACGAACCGGCCGGCAGCCCGTCGTTCGTCCGGCCGGACGTCGACACACGCCACAGGACAGGGAGCACTTCCGATGCCGATCAGGATCCGTCTCGTCTCCGCCCTCGCGGCCGCCGCACTGGCGTCGCTCCTCACGGCGTGCGGCTCCGGCGGTACGGGCGACGCCGGGAACTCCGGTGGCGCGGGCGCGAAGGAGTGCTCGGGCCGGATCGAGGAAGGCGGCGTGAAGGACGACGGCTTCGGTGGAACCGTGGCCGTGGACCCCTGCGCGGTACCCCGTACGGAGAAGACGACCCTCGGCGTCGCCTGGGTGAGCGTCTCCGACGTCCCCCGCGAGACGGCGAGCCCGCTCAACATCAACCCGGTCTCCTGCGACGGCGAAGCCACCGCGGACTGCGAGCAGGTCGAGGTGAAGGACGACTTCGCCCGCTGCAACCAGGCCAAGCCCGGCTGCCATCCGGCCCGGGGCGAGGAGCTGTCCGTGGTGTGCGTCGCCGACGACGTCGACAAGGGGCAGGGAGTGACCACCCGCTGGTACGGCGTGCTGCTCGACAGCAGACTCCTGGCCCTGGGAACCGACCACGACGGGAACTTCGTCCGCCACTCCACGGACAAGGGCGACAAGCCCGTCGGCTACGTCCCCACCACCGCCGTCGCCGAGGTGACGGGCGACCTGCCGGCCTGTGACGGCTCCGTGCTCAACGCCAAGGGGTCGCTGGACATCGCCAAGGCCGGAGGCGGAGCCATCCGCTGAGGCGTGCCGAAACAGCCTCGCGCACGGCCGGAACGACGCCCGCCGCCCGCCCACCGTATGCCGTGTGCGGGTGTGCGGGTGTGCGTCAGTACACAGGAAAGGTCCGGCGGCCCGTCACCGAAGCGGAAGGTGAGGGGCGGAGTCGGGGAAGGGAAGGCATTCCGGGGAATCCGCCGACCGAGGCGCACCGCCGATGCACACCGCCGATGCACACCGCCGATGCGCGGGGGAGCGGACGGCCGGAGGACTGCGCGGCGGGAGGGCGGGAGTCCTCGGCCGAGGGCGCCGGACGCCGGGGGCAGGCCCGAGCGGCCCCGATCCGCCACGGGCGTCCGGCGGCGGATCGGGCCGGGTCAGCGGGTCAGCCGACCGTCCACTTCTGGTTCGCCGTGCCTGCGCAGGTCCACAGCTGGAGGCGGGTGCCGTTGGCGGAGCTGTTGCCCGTCGCGTCGAGGCACTTGTTCGCCTGGATGTTCACGATGTCGCGCGCGCCGTTGGCGACCCAGCGCTGGGCGCCCGAGCCGTTGCAGTCCCACAGCTGGACGAGGGTGCCGTCGGCCGTGCCGCCGGAGGCGGCGTCGAGGCACTTGCCAAGCGCCCGGATGGAGCCGTCCGCGCCGACCGTCCAGCGCTGGGCGGCGGTGCCGTTGCAGTCGTAGAGCTGGACGGGGGTGCCGTTGGCGGTGTTGGCGGCGGCGACGTCGACGCACTTGCCGCCGATGCCGGTGATCCGGTTCCCGGCGGGCGGGGTGTCGCCGGTGGTGACCCGGACGTGGTCGACGACGAGCTGCGAGGGGAAGGCCGTGGAGCCGTCGGGGTCGCCGGGCCAGTAGCCGCCGACGGCGAGGTTGAGGATGAGGAAGAACGGCTTGTTGAAGACCCAGCTCCGGCCGCCGAGGTCGGCGGGCGTACGGGTCTGGTAGACGTTTCCGTCGACGGACCAGGTGATGCGGTCCGGTGCCCAGTCGACGGCGAAGGTGTGGAAGGCGTCGGCGAACGCCTGTCCGCCGGGCAGGGTGTAGCCGGCGCCGATGCCGCCGGAGCCCGAGTAGCCGGGTCCGTGGAGGGTGCCGTGCACGGTGGAGGGCTCGAAGCCGACGTTCTCCATGACGTCGATCTCGCCGGAGGCGGGCCAGCCGACCTGGCCGAGGTCGTGGCCGAGCATCCAGAACGCGGGCCACATGCCCTGGCCGCGCGGGATCTTCATCCGCGCCTCGACGCGGCCGTACTGGGCGGTGAAGCGGCCCGCCGTGTTCAGCCGGGCGGAGGTGTACTCGCACCGCCCGTACCAGCACTGGTAGTTGCCGGGATTCTCGCGCCGCGCGGTGATGACGAGGTGGCCCTGGCCGTCGAGCGCCGCGTTCGCGGTGCCGGCCGTGTAGTACTGCCGCTCGTGGTTGCTGACGTTGTCGCCGGTCTCCAACTGCCAACGGGAGCCGTTGACGGCGGAGCCGGCCGGCCCGTCGAACGTCTCCTCGAAGGTGACGGCGGCCGCGGCCGCCTCGCCCGCGACGGCGGAGCCGGGCGCGCCGACGGCGAGTCCGACGAGGAGGGCGGCACCCGCGAGGGCGGCGGACAGGGCCCTGCGCAGGCGCGCGCGGGGTGGGCGGGAGGCGGGGGAGGAGTGCATGGCTCTCTCTTCCGTCGTGGTGGGGGGAGGAGCGGTCCCGGTCTGAGACCGGCACACCGGCCGGCAGATGCCATGCTCATGACATTCCTGCTGGTGCAGACCATTCCCTTGCCGACATGATTTAAGGAGTAAGGTAAGGGCTCGTCAAGAGGGTGCGGCAGGTCCGTCGCAGCCGGAGGCGTCGACTTCCACGCCGCCGCCACGCTCCGGTGCGGGTCGAACCCGGCAAGATCGTGTCCCACGGACGGATCGGCGGCGGCTTGACGTCACGCTCCGGCCGCCGGGGCCGGGGGGCCGGCGGGCGGGTTGCCGTGACCGCGGCGTGTTGAGGGCCGCGACCGGGTGGGGCGTGGGCGGGTGTCTGGTGGTCAGAGTAGCCCCGGTGCTGCCCTGGGCGCCCGGCGGCCA